>NZ_RBLU01000092.1 GCF_003989515.1 Curtobacterium sp. HSID17257 | reverse complement strand
GGCGGCTCTGTTAGCATACATAGCGCATTGATGCAACAGCACATACAGCAGCTATAGTACAACTAGCTGATTATCTAAGAGGCACTATGATGTATCATAAGTGTTAACACACTAGTTCACTCTCTGCAGTTTCCTGTCTATCGAGACTCATTTGTTTTGTTACTCGTCGTTGGACATCGTTGTGATTCAGGTTCTCAAGCTCCTACTACTCATTATAATTTTTTTTTTTTTTTA
>NZ_RBLU01000091.1 GCF_003989515.1 Curtobacterium sp. HSID17257 | reverse complement strand
CTCCTCGCAGGTCGAGCCGCTCGACCCGGCGCTCATCGCCCGCGCCGACGCCGTCGTGTTCGCGGTGGACGTGGACGTCCGCGACCGCAGCCGCTTCGCCGGCAAGCCGCTCGTCTCCGGGCCGGTCAAGCGCGGTGTCGACGAGCCCGACGCGATGATCGCCGAGGCCATCCGCGCCGCCGACGACCCGCACGCCGCCCGCGTGCAGGGCGGCGCCGCGACCGCCTCCGAGTCGAACAAGGCCGACGAGCACTTCGGCCAGGCGCTCAAGCGCTGGCTGCTGACCGGCGTGAGCTACATGATCCCGTTCGTCGCCGGCGGTGGACTCCTCATCGCCCTCGGCTTCCTGCTCTCGGGCTACGGCATCGCGCTGCAGCACGGTGACTCCGGGCAGAACAACGCTGTCTACACGCTGACGAACTACACGCTGCTGAACCTGCCGCCGGAGGGCCTCGGCTACTACCTCGGCGCCGCCGCGTTCCAGATCGGCGGGGTGTCCCTCGGGTTCCTCGTCGCCGCCCTCGCCGGGTACATCGCCTACGCGATCGCCGACCGACCCGGCATCGCGCCGGGCTTCGTCGCCGGGTCGATCGCCGTGTTCATGAACGCCGGCTTCCTCGGCGGACTCGTCGGTGGTCTCATCGCCGGTGCGGCCGCGTACTGGATCGGCCGCATCCCGACCTGGCGCTGGCTCCGTGGCCTGATGCCGGTCGTGATCATCCCGCTGTTCGCGTCGATCATCGCCTCCGGCCTCATGCTCCTCGTGCTCGGCGGCCCGATCGCCTGGCTCATGACCCAGCTCACCGACTGGCTCAACTCGCTCAACGGCGCCTCGGTCATCCTGCTCGGCATCATCCTCGGCCTGATGATGGCGTTCGACCTCGGCGGTCCGGTCAACAAGGTGGCGTACTCGTTCGCCGTCGCCGGGCTCGGTGCCGGCACCGCGAGCAACGTCGTGCCGTTCGAGATCATGGCCGCCGTCATGGCAGCCGGCATGGTCCCGCCGCTGGCCCTGGCCCTCGCGTCGACCGTGCTCTACCGCAAGGGCTTCACGAAGCCGGAGCGCGAGAACGGCAAGGCCGCGTGGCTCCTCGGTGCCTCGTTCATCTCCGAGGGTGCGATCCCGTTCGCCGCGGCCGACCCGCTGCGCGTCATCCCGGCGTCGATGGTCGGTGCCGCGGTCACGGGTGCGATCTCGATGGCGGCCGGTGTGACCTCGCGTGCTCCGCACGGCGGCATCTTCGTCTTCTTCGCCATCGGCGGCATCGCGATGTTCGTCGTCGCGATCCTGGCCGGCACGGTCGTCTCCGCGCTGGTCCTGGTCGCCCTGAAGAAGTGGGTGCGCAAGTCGCCCGCCACCGAGTCCGTGGCCGCCGAGCAGGCAGCGGTGGCCGGCGAGACGGTCGGGCAGCGCGCGCCGGCCGCCGTGTAGCGGTCGTCACCACCTGGGACGGGAGGCTCGGTGCCAGCTGGCGCCGGGCCTCCCGTCCGTCGTCGGGGCGGGTCTGGCCCTGCGGCCGGCGTCTCCGCACGACGCCGGCGTCTCCTCGAGACGCCGGCCTGCTGCCGAGACGCCGCGGAATCCGGGGGAGTCTCGGCGGGGACGAGGCGTCTCGGTCCGACGCCGGCGTCTCGGGAGCGGCACCGACGACGGCCGGACAGGGGCGTCTCGGCGAGACGCCGGCGTCCGACGCTTGCGCGGACGCGCACCGCGATCTGTCAGGACGCTCAGGGAGACTCGGGGCATGACGACCGCCCTCACGCTGCCGCCGACCCTGACCGTGACCACCGCTGCCGCGGGCTCCCGGCCGGAGGGCACCGAGGACCTCGGCGGCCTGTCGGGCTTCGTGCTGCAGCTCATCGACGCGCTGGGGGAGTGGGGCGTCGCACTGATGCTCTTCGTCGAGACGGTGTTCCCGCCGATCCCGTCCGAGGTCATCCTGCCCCTCGCGGGCTTCCTGGCCGGCGCCGGGCAGATGAACCTCGTGCTCGTGCTGGTGCTGGCGACGCTCGGGTCGTACCTCGGCGCGCTCGTGCTCTACTGGCTCGGCGCGGTGATCGGGTTCGAGCGGACCGTGCGACTGCTCGGACGGCTGCCGCTCGTCGACGAGGACGACTTCCGCAAGGCTGCCGACTGGTTCCACCGCCACGGCAAGAGCGCCGTCTTCTTCGGCCGCTTCGTACCGATCGTCCGCAGCCTGATCTCGCTGCCCGCCGGTGCGGACCGGATGCACCTGGTGCCGTTCTCGGCCTTCACGATCATCGCCAGTGGCATCTGGAACAGCGCGCTCGTGCTGCTCGGTGCCGCGTTCGGCACGCAGTACGACAAGGTCGAGCAGTACACCGAGTGGATCGACCGCGTGCTCTACGTGGCGATCGCTGTCGTGGTCGTCACCTTCGTGGTCCGACGCATCCGCCGAGTCCGCGCCGAGCGGGCAGAGCGGCGATCGACGGAGCGGCGGTCGGCGGAGCAGGACGCGCAGCCGACCGGAGCCGTTCGCGGACGCCGTCGTGCGACGTCCGCGAACGACTGACGGGTCACTTCTTCGTGAGGGCCGACTCCTTGTGGGCGGCCTTGTTGCCGGACTTCTCCGACTCGATGATCCAGTACGGGTCGTCGTCCGTCGGCTTGAAGTCCTGACCGTCGAACGTGAAGTCCTTCGTCTTCTTCTCGACGAGCTTGCCGGTCGTCTTGCCCTGCGAGGTGTTCCAGTGCACCTCGTCGCCCTTCGACAGCGCCACGATGTCCTCCTTGCGTAGTCGGTGTGGTTGCGTGGACCCGGACGCTACCCCCGTGGATCCGCGGATCCACGGGCATCTGTCCCCCATCACGATGTCGTAACGCCCCTGCGGGATCGAGGTGGGACGCGTACCGTTGACGGCGAGTCAGTTCGCCGGCGTGTGCCGCGGTCCCCGATGGCTCCAGACGGAACGACGTGCAGCATGACCCTGGTCGACAGCGCACGAGCCGACACGGTCCTCTCCGGCCGCTACCGGCTCGTCAGGCTCATCGGTACCGGTGGCATGGGTTCCGTGTACGAGGCCCGCGACGAGCACACCTACCGGCTCGTCGCCGTGAAGCTCTTCGCGACGCCGGACTCGATGACGACGGCCGACCGGGTCCGCCAGGAGCGCGAGATCCGCCTGCTCAGCATGCTCTCGCACCCGGGCCTCGTGCCGCTCTACGACGCCGGGACCCACGAGTTCGAGGACGGGCCGCACCGCTTCATCGTGATGGAGCTCATCGCCGACACGACGCTGCTCCGGCGGCTCGCGGGCGGTGCGCTGCACAACTACGAGGTCGCCGACCTCGGCGCGCAGCTCGCCGACGCCCTGGCGTACGTGCACTCGCGCGGCATCGTGCACCGCGACGTCAAGCCGGCGAACATCCTGATCAACGACGAGGGCGCGTCCGGCTTCGCCCGCTCGGTCAAGCTCACCGACTTCGGCGTCGCGCACTTCGTCGACGGCTCCCGCCTGACCAACGACGGCACGATCATCGGCACCGCGGCGTACCTCAGCCCCGAGCAGGTCGCGGGTGAGCCGATCGGCTTCGCCACCGACGTCTACTCGCTCGGCCTGGTGCTGCTCGAGTCGCTGACCGGCAAGCAGGAGTACTCCGGCACGCTCATCGAGGCGGCCCTCGCGCGGCTCCGGAACGACCCGCAGGTCCCCGCGGAGGTCGGTGCCGAGTGGAAGGACCTGCTCGCCAAGATGACCCACCGCGACCCGGCCAGGCGCCCGACGGCCGTGGCGATCGCGAACGCGCTGCGCGGTGGGTCGACGCAGGTCACCGGCCCGGTCCCGCTCGGTCCGGAGCGCACGAAGCACAAGCGCGACCACAAGCTGCACCGCGCGGCGCACAAGCACGCCAAGCGTGGCACCTTCACCGCGGTGCGACGCTGGCGTCGTCGGAACGTGCTCGTGGGCTCGTTCGCGACGTTCGGCGTGCTCGCCGCGTGCGCCGCCGCCTACGTCGCGGGAACCCTGCACTGAGCGCATCCGTCCGGGGACGGCGGTGCCTGGCAGGATGGTGACATGACCGACCAGCGCTGGATCAAGATCTGCGGCCTGTCGACGCCCGAGACCGTGGACGCCGCCGTGGACGCCGGTGCCGACGCGGTCGGGTTCGTCTTCGCCGCCGGCAGCCCCAGGACCGTGACGGCCGACCTCGCGAAGGAGCTCGTCGAGCGGGTGCCCGAGGGCATCGACGCCGTCGGCGTCTTCCGCGACCAGCAGATCGACGAGGTCGTGGGCATCGCGTCCGAGGTCGGGCTCACCACCCTGCAGCTGCACGGCCGTGAGTCGGTCAGCGACTTCGCCCGCGCCCGTGACGCCGGGTTCTTCACCATCCGCGCCGTCTCCGCCGACGACTACCTGCGCGAGACCGTCGAGCAGCGCGCGGAGTACGACCACGACCTGCTGCTGCTCGACGCCGCGGTGCCGGGCAGCGGGACGCTGGTCGACCCGTCGACGCTCGCAGGACGCGTGGACGAGGCCTGGATCCTCGCCGGCGGTCTGACGCCCGCCAACGTCGTCGCCGCCGTGCAGGCCCTCGACCCGGACGGGGTCGACGTGTCGAGCGGCGTCGAGTCGGAGCGCAGCGTCAAGGACGCCGCGAAGATCCGCTCCTTCGTCGAGGCGGTCCGCAGCATCCCCTGACGCGCACGCGCGACGTCACCACGAGACGGACGGGAGGCCCGGTGCCAGCTGGCACCGGGCCTCCCGTCCGTCCGTGAGCGCGTCAGCGCAGGGGGCTCACTGCAGGGTGGGGATGAGCTCCGTGAGGAACGCGTCCGTGTCCTCCCAGCCCTCCACGGCGTGGCAGGGGACGCCGAGCGCCTTCACCGGGTAGTCGTTGCCCTCCGGGTCGAGCCGGTCGCCGACGAACAGCATGTCGTCGAGCGCGATGCCGGTCAGCTCGGCGAGGCGGCGCATGCCGTACGCCTTGTCGATGCCCTTGCGGGTGATGTCGACGCTGGTCGACCCGCCGGAGCGGACCTCGAGGTCGGGGAGCTCGGCCTGGACGAGGCGGCGCAGGTGGTCCTTCTTCTCGCCGGTCGGGTCCCAGCGCTTCTTGACGTCCACCGGAGCGGACTGGCCGAGCGCCGAGAACGTGATCTGCGACCCGCGGTCCTCGAGGATCTCGCCCCAGGTCTCGGACTCCCAGTAGCCGGCCGCCTTCGCCTGCGACTCGACCGCGGCGAGGGCGCGGGCCTTCTCGTCGTCCGTCAGGTCCTCGGCGTACTGCAGCGCCCAGTCGGACCCCGACCAGCGGTAGTACGCCGTGCCGCAGGTCGGCAGCAGGTGCAGGTCGTCGAGCACGAGGCCCGCACGCTCGCGGAGCGGGAGCACGAGCTGCTGCTCGAACTGCTGGAAGTTGCCGCCCGAGATGACCGCGACCGGCACGGTGGCGAGCAGGGCGGCGAACGTCTCGAGCATGCGCGGGTCGAGCGGGGACTTCGACGGGGCGAGGGTGTCGTCGAGGTCGAAGGCGACGAGGCGGGGCGTGGTCATGCCCCCGATTCTGTCAGCTGCCGCCTCCGTCAGGCGCGGTGGGCGGCGGGGACGCGGTCGCGGGCGTAGGTGATGTCCGTCCAGCCGTGCGGCGCCGGGTTGCCGTCCTCGTCGAGGTTCACGAACACGATCTCGTCGATGGTCACGATGCTGCGGTGCGTGAAGAGGTTCCGTGCCTCGGCCCGCATCGTCAACGAGGTGCGGCCGAACCGGGTCGCGACGAGGCCGATCTCGACGATGTCGCCCTCGCGCGCCGCCGACACGAAGACGATCTCGGACATGTACTTCGTGACGACCTTGCCGTTGCCCAGCTGGATGATCGCGTAGACGGCGGCCTCTTCGTCGATCCAGCGGAGCAGGCTGCCGCCGAACAGCGTGCCGTTCGCGTTGAGGTCCTCGGGGCGGACCCACTTGCGTGTGGTGAAGTGCATCTCGGGCTGCTGCTGCTGATCCATGTCCGTACATGGTACGACGGCCGGGTCCCGTCGGGATCCGGCCGTCGTGGGGCGCTGCTGCGCGGTCCGGCGCTGCTGCGCGGTCCGGCGCTGCTGCGCGGTGGGGCGCTGCTGCGTCCTCGTCACTCCTTGACGAGGACGACCTCGTCGAGGGGCAGGCGGGTGCGCGGGGCGACCTCGCGCTCGGCAGCCTTGTCGTCGAGCTGCGACGGGTCGGCCACCGTGCCGATCGCCGTCACCGTGTAGGGCAGGAAGCGCTCGGGCAGGTCGAAGGCGGCGCGCAGGCCCTCGGCGTCGATGCCGGCCATCTGGTGGACGTGGAGGCCCTCGGCGTGCGCCTGGACGGTCAGCGCGGTGAGGGACTGTCCGAGGTCGTACTGGGCGAAGGGGCGCTCCTCACCGTCCTCGGTCGTGGTCTCGAGGATGCCGACGACCAGGGCGCTGGCGCGGAAGGCCCACGCGGCGTTGAAGCCGAGCAGGTTGTCGTTGATCTTCGCGAAGGTGTCGGTCCCGCGGCGGCCGGCGATGAAGCGGCGCGGCTGGTGGTTCATCGCGGACGCGGCCCAGCGAGCGGCCTCGAGGACGGCGTCGAGCTGGGCGTCGGTCACGGTCGCGGTGTCGTCGTAGGAGCGCGGGCTCCAGCGCTCCTCGAGCAGCGGCACGAGCGGCTGGCTGGAGTCGGTCGAACGGGTGAGCGTCTCGGGCGTCGAGGTCATGGTGGCTGCAACGGTAGTCGATGCGTTCGCATTTCCGGCCTGAGTGACGTCACATGTGGGCGGGAGCGGGGCAGGCGCGTGGGCGCTCGCGTGCTCGCGCGTGCGGCTGCGCGGCTCGTGCTGCACGTGTTGCCGTCCTGGTCGCCGACGGCGGCTCCGGGCTGCGAGGATGGGACGCGATGGGTGGCGTGTTGACGGGGTTCGCGATCATCGGCGCGATCATCGCCGCCGGGTACGTGGTCGGCCGCGTCCGCCTGCTCGGACCGCACGCACAGTTCGTGATGAGCCGCCTCGCGTTCTTCGTGCTCATGCCGTGCCTGCTCTTCCACACCATCGCCACGGCGCACATCGAGTCGCTCGTGTCACCGATGCTCTGGGTGTCGCTCGTCAGTGCCGTGACGGTCGGGCTCGTCGCCGTCGTGCTGTTCCGGTTGGTGCTCCGGCGGTCGGTCGCGACGACCACGGTCGGTGCGCTGGCCTCCGGCTACGTCAACGCCAACAACATCGGCCTGCCGGTCGCGGTCTACGTGCTCGGCCAGGCCACCGCGGTCGTGCCCGTCATCCTGCTGCAGCTCGTCGTGCTGGCCCCGCTCGCGCTGACCGTGCTCGACGCGGCGACGGCGGGCGGTGGCGGGTGGCGGTCACGGGTCGCCGGACCCTTCCGGAACCCGATCATCATCGCCTCGCTCGCCGGGCTCGTGTGCTCCGCGCTGCGGCTCGAGATCCCGGAGCCGGTGCTCGAGCCGTTCTCGCTCGTCGGCGCCGCGGCGGTACCGGTCGTGCTGCTGTCCTTCGGCATGAGCCTGCACGGAGCGACGCCGCTGCGGGACCGTGCCACCCGGCCGGACGTGCTCGTGGCCTCGGCGCTGAAGCTGCTCGTGATGCCGGCTGTGGCGTTCGTCGTCGCCCGGTCCGTCTTCGGGCTCGGCGACCAGGACGTGTTCGTCCTGACCACCCTCGGTGCGCTGCCGGCGGCCCAGAACGTGTTCAACTACGCGCAGCGCTACCAGGCGGCCGTCCCGGTCGCGCGTGACGTGGTGCTCGTCTCGACGATCGGTGCCGTGCCGGTCCTGGTCGTCATCGCCGCGCTCCTGCACCCGTAGCAGCGGGCGGGGCGACCGGGTCCCGCGTGACGGAGGAGCGGCGGGAGTGCCGAGCGGGCCACTCCTGTGACGCTCGACGGCTTCGAGCGACCGATCGAGCCCGACGGGTGACCGGCGCGCGGCATGTCGTACCCGCTCGGCGCAGCTGCGCCCGTGCGCCCAGGGCCCTCGCGGCGCGCCGATGTCCGGCCGGAGCCGTCCCGACGTCCGGTCGGAGCCGTCCCGGCGTCCGGTCGGAGTTGACCGGATCGCGCGTCGTGACCGTTCCGGCGTCAGAAGATCATCGGGCGGTCGTCGTCGAGCGAGGTCTCCAGGTCGAGGTCGACCGACACGGGGACGTGGTCGCTCGGGGCATCGCCCTTCCGCTCGTCGCGGTGGATCGTCGCGCCGACCGTGACGTCCGCGAACGCCTGCGAACCGAGGACGAAGTCGATGCGCATGCCCTCGTTGCGGGGGAAGCGGAGCGACTTGTAGTCCCAGTAGGTGTAGCCCTCGGGCACCAGCGGGCGGACGACGTCCTGCAGGCCGCGGGCCTCGAACTCCCGGAAGGCGTCGCGCTCCGGTTCGCTGACGTGCGTGGCGCCCTCGAACACCCGGACGTCCCAGACGTCCTGGTCGAGCGGTGCGACGTTCCAGTCGCCCATCAGCGCGAGCGGGGTGTCCGGTTCGGCCTCGAGCCACTCGGTCGTGCGGTCGGCCAGCTGCGCGAGCCAGTCGAGCTTGTACGTGTAGTGCGGGTCGCCGAGCTCGCGGCCGTTGGGGACGTAGAGGCTCCAGAGTCGGACGCCGTCGACGGTGACACCCATCGCGCGGGCCTCGACTGGCAGGTCCGGCCCCTCGTGACCCTTGAGGAACCCGGGCTGGCCGGGGAAGTCGCGGGTGACGTCCTCCATGGGCAGGCGGCTGGCGAACGCGACCCCGTTCCACTGGTTCAGCCCGTGTGCCTCGACCTGGTACCCGGCGGCCTCGAACGCCTCGACCGGGAACTGCTCCGGCTTGCACTTGATCTCCTGCATGCCGAGGACGTCGACGTCCTCGCGCACCAGCCAGTCCACGATCCGGCCCACTCGGGTGCGGACGGAGTTCACGTTCCAGGTCGCGACGCGCATGGGATCGAACCTACCGGTGGCGGCTGGCACGCTGCTCGCGCGCCCTCCCGCCTAGAAGCGGACGCCGCGCGCCGCCATGAACGGCGCGGGGTCGGTCGTGGCGCCGTTGATGTGGACCTCGTAGTGCAGGTGGCACCCGGTCGAGTTGCCCGTCGAGCCGACCAGGGCGATGAGCTGCCCGGCGGAGACCCGCTGGCCGGGCGACACCCGGAAGCCACCGTTCACGATGTGGCCGTAGGCCGTCGCGACGCCGCCGCCGTGGTTGATCCGGACGTAGTTGCCGTACCCGCCGTACCAGCCGACGTACTCGACCGTGCCCGCCGAGGCCGCGACGATCGCCGTCGAGCAGCCGCTCGTCAGGTCGAGGCCGTCGTGCTTCGTGACGCGACCGGTGATCGGGTGGACGCGGTACCCGTACGGGCTGATGACGTACCCGCCGCCGGGGCGGACCCAGCCGGTGCCGGAGCCGGAACCGACCCCGCCGCCACCGCCACCGCCGGCAGCCGGAGCAGGCGCCCCGCCACCGCCGCCGCCGCGGTTGGCTGCGGCTGCAGCCTGACGCTGGATCTCGCGCTGTCGCGCAGCCTCGGCCTCTTGCCGGGCCTTCTCCTCAGCCGCCTTGCGCACCGCCTCGCCCTCGGCGAACTCGGCCTCGGTGCGCACACGGCCCGAGGTCAGGGTCGCGAGCTGGGCGTCGAGTCGCGCCTTGTTCTCCTGCTGCTCGTCGTACGCGGCCTGGACCTTGTCGGCAGCGGCCTGGGCGGCCTGCATCGTGCGCTCGGCCTCGGCAGCGCGCTCCTCGAGCGCCTGCGACGCCCGGTCGGCCTGCGCGGTCAGCGACCGGGCGACCGAGGCATCGGCACTCGCGGCGGCCTCGACCCGCTCGGCCTGCTCCGAGAGCTTGCTCAGCGCACCGAGGTCGTAGAGCAGGTCGCGGGCTCCCTCGCCCTCGGCCAGGACCGACGCCGTCACGTCCGCACCGCCGTGTCGTGCCATCTGCGCCGCGAACTGCCCCGCCTGCGACGCGCTGCGCTCGGCGATCTCGGCGTGCTCGTCGGCCTCGGCGCGGAGCTTCTGCTCGGTCTCGGCGGCTTCCTGCGCCTTGCCCTGCGCCGCGAAGAAGTCGTCACCGAGGCGTTTCGCCTCGGCCTCGGCAGCCTGCACCTGGTCCGACAGGCCGGAGATGATGCCGCGGATCTGCGTGATCTGCTCCTGCTTCGCGGACTCCTGGCCCCGTGCTGCCAGGACCTCGTCCCACGAGGGGTACTTCGCGGCGCTCGCGCTCGGCGCGTCGACGAGCACCGTCGCGAGCAGGCCGGCCAGGGCGAGGCCGGTGGCAGCGATGCGGAGACGGAGAGCGGGGCGCGGGACGCGGTGGCTGGTGGAGCGAGTCACGGGGTCGAGCCTATACATCCGTACAGCCGACTCGACACGCCGCCGCGCCGCCTGTGGAGAACTCCCGACGGCTCCGGGTGCCGCGATCCGCCCTGGAGGAGCCCCCGTTCGCGCCTCAGAAGCCCCGTTCGCGTCGGATCGCGTCCGCGCTGCCCACCACGTCACGCTGCAGCAGTGCCGCGCCGACCGTGCCCGCGTAGTCGTAGACGTCGAACCCGGTGCAGTGCGTGATGGTCGCCGGGGCACCGAGCGAGTCCTCGACCGCGGTGGTCCAGACGTCGTTCGCACCGATCACCACGAAGGTCGGCTCCGCGTCCCGGTAGGCACCGAGGTCGACGAGCCACGGGTAGGTCTCGAAGGTGTCCCGGACCTGCAGGAGCTCGACGTCGTCCGACGCGTACGCGGCCAGGGGCCGGACCGTCCAGAACTGCCCGACGCCGGTGACCTTCCGTCCGTCCGCCCAGCGGTCGAGGCACGCCGCCGGCGCGTACCGGGCCGATGCGACGGCACCGACCGTGCTCGGTGCCACGGTCACCCCGCCGAGCAGGACGACCGCCGCCGCGAGCGCCACGGCGAGCTGCACGCCGCGACGAGGCCGGTGGACCCGGGTCCGGCGGACGGCGGAGCGCACGAGCTCCGCGACCGCGACGAGGGCCAGGAGCGGCGCGGTCACGATCGGCTCCAGGTACCGCGGGGTCTGCGAGCCGGCGACGACCACCCCGACGGACACCGCCACGACCGTCACCAGCGGCAGCACCGTCGCGACGAGCACGGTCCGCGCGGTCCGCACGCGCCAGGCCCACACCGTGCCACCGACCGCGAGCACGACGCCGGCGAAGAGCAGCAGCAGCTCGGCGTCGCCCCGGGCCGACCCGGCGCGGTCGTCGGTCAGCGCCGCGAAGAAGGCGAGCGTCCGCCCGGCCTGCTCCGGGTGGACGTACGTCGACGGGTCGAGCGACACGAACGGCGCGAGCGGGATCCGGAGCAGGTACCCGACGACGGACCCCGCCACGAGGGCGCCCGACATCCACACCGTCGGGCGCCACGGGACACGGCGCGCGAGCGTGAGCAGCACGAGGGTCACGACGACGGGTGCCGCCGACCACGGAACGTAGAGCGGGTTCGACGCCGTGGTGCACGCCGCGACGAGCCCGGTGACGACGAGGACGGTCGCGGAGGCCCGGCCGGTCCGCACGGCACGGAGCGCCAGGACCGCGGTCCCGAGCATCGCGAGCAGCGCACCGTAGTAGTAGGTCATCGTCAGCAGCAGGGAACCCAGTTCGAGCGAGGTCGCGGTGGCGGTGTACTCCGTCAGCACGATCGCGGTCACGAACCCGAGCGCGAGGGCGGACACCGTGATCCGCGCCGACCTGCGAGCGGCGGGCATGAGCTCGTTCGCCGCAGCCCGCACCAGCGCGTACACGGCGAGCAGCACGAGCACGCCGTTGAGCGCCAGGGCCTGCTGCGGGGTCGCCGTGACGAGGGAGCAGAGCAGGTAGACGGGCAGCTCCGGGAAGAAGAACAGCGCCGGCGACATCGCCCACTCGAACGGCTGCCCGAGGCGGATCGACCGCTCGACGAGCGGCAGCAGGACAGAGTCGCCGTCGTACCAGAGCAGGGCGACCCGCTCGGTGACCAGGACGTGGCCGAGGGCGATGACGGACAGGGCGAGCGCGACGGCGGCGCCCAGTGCCTCCCGGCCGACCGCTGCCCACCGACGGCGGGACGGCGGACGTGGGGCGGCGATCGCGACCGGCTCCGGGGCCGCAGCGCGGCCGGACGGACCGGGCGCGACGGGGGACATGAGCGGAGCGTACCGAGCGAGCCGTGACGCCGCCTGGCGATGGCGTTCCGGGGCCGAGCGACTACCCTTGTGGGCTGTGACCGACACGCGCGACCAGCTGATCCAGCACATCTCCGCAGACGCGGTGTTCCACGGCGACTTCACGCTCACCAGCGGCAAGCAGGCGTCGTACTACATCGACCTGCGCAAGGTCAGCCTCGACCACCGGGTCGCTCCGCTGATCGGCCAGGTCATGACGGACCTGCTGCAGCAGGTGCCGGACGTGGACGCTGTGGGAGGCCTCACGATGGGTGCCGACCCGATCGCGAGCGCCGTGCTGCACCAGGCCGCGGCGCGCGGGCTCGCCTACGACGCGTTCGTCGTGCGCAAGGAGCCGAAGGACCACGGCCGCGGCCGTCAGGTCGAGGGGCCCGACGTCCGCGGCAAGCGCGTCGTCGTCCTCGAGGACACCTCCACCACGGGCGGCTCGCCGCTGAAGGCCGCCGAGGCGCTCGAGCGCGAGGGCGCGATCATCGCCGCCGTGGCCGTCGTCGTCGACCGCGACACCGGCGCGAAGGAGCGCATCGAGGCGGCCGGCTACCCGTACTTCGCGGCGATCGGGCTGGCCGACCTGGGGCTGAGCGCGTGACCGGGGAGCGTCCGGACGACGCGCGCGACCCCGACA
>NZ_RBLU01000090.1 GCF_003989515.1 Curtobacterium sp. HSID17257 | reverse complement strand
CGGGACCGGTGCCGTGACGTTCCCGACCACGTACGCGACGACCGCGACCAGTGCGCCGGACGTGAGGAGCGCGACCTGCGCACGCCGTGCCTCCAGGCCGATCCTGGCGACCGCGAGGCCGACCAGGGGTCAGCAGGAGCTGCGCCAGCGCACGCGCACGCGCCACAGCTGCGGCACCGCACCGCACGGGCCGCAGTCGCGTCAGCGCGTCGGCGGCGTCCAGCGGTCGTCAGGGCGCTGACCGTACGGCTGCTGCTGCTGCTGCTGCTGCTGCTGCTGCTGCTGCTGCGCACCGTACGGCTGCGGAGCGGGCTGCACGGTCGACGGGGGCACGGCGTCCGCAGGACGGACCGCCCCCAGACGGCCGCCGGCCGCCCCCTGCGCAGCACGCCCACCACGCGGACGCCCGAGCCAGAGCCATGCGACGGTCGACGTCGCGAGGAGCATGAGCGTGAACGGGATCCCGTTCTGCAGGGGCCCGGTGAGCACGTCGATCACGAGTCGCACCCCCGAACCGGTCCGGACCGCCGCGTAGGACCCCGTGAAGACCCCGACGAGCGCCAGGGCGACCGTCCCGGCGGCACCGGCGAGCACGGCACGGAGGAGCACCGTCGGCAGCGGGCTGCGCCGCGCGATCGGCGTGAGGAACGCCAGGGCCGTGAACGCTCCCGCGTAGAACGGGAAGGGCGAGGCGAACACGCCGGACACGAAGCTGCCGAGCAGGCTCGCACCCGTGCCGGAGGTCGAGAAGGGGTGCACCACGAGTGACGTGCCGAGCAGCCCGAAGACGCCGGAGACCACCTCGACGAGCACGATCGACACGACGGCGATGAGGGCACCGGTGGTGTTGGCGACCGACGCACCCGGCGCGAAGGCCCGACGCGGGTCGGACGTCCGCGACGCCCGTGCCCGACCCCGCTCCCCGTGGGGCTGCTGCTGGCCGTACTGCGGCTGCTGCCCGGGCCACGGCTGCCCGCCCGGCTGCCCGGGCCACGGCTGACCGGGTGCCTGCGCGCCCGGCTGCCCCGACCACGCCTGAGCACCCGGCTGACCGGGCGCTGGCTGGCCGGACCACGCCTGCCCACCGGACGGCCCGGCCGCGGGCGGTGCGGGCTGCGACCAGCCCGCACCGTAGTACCCGCGGTCCTGCTGCCGACCGTGCGGGTCCCCCGCGTCGGTCACGTCAGTCCCCCACGATCACGGAGCCGTCGTCCTGCCCGTCGCCGTCCGACGACGCGGGCGCACTGATGCTCGGCGACGAGACCCGACGCGACCGCGAACGGCCCTGCCCCGGCTGCTTCGGCTCCGGGAGTGCCTGGAGCACGGAGTCGAGCAGCGACTCGGCGTCGTCCCGGGTCGGGCGCGGCTCGCGCTTGGTGACGGCCACCGGGATGTCGAGGATCGCGACGGTGTTCTCGGTCGGGGTGACGGGAGCGCTCGAGCTCACGCGACGACGGGTCGGTGCGGTCTTCGTCGGCGCCGACTCCTGCACGGGCGACTCGGGAGCAGTGCTCTGCGCGGGGGCCGACTCGGGCGCGGGGGCCTCGGCGCGAGCCTCGTCGGCACCGCGCTCGGACGCACGCTCCTCGCGACCGCGCTCCTCGCCGCCGCGCTGCTCGGGTGCTGCACTGCCGGCGCCACGACCGCCACGACGGCGGCGACGCTTCGAGCCGGACGACTGCTCGCCGTCACGGTCTGCCCCGCCTGCGGACTGCTCCGAACCGCGCTCGGGGGCGGAGGCCGGCGAAGCGCTCGACGCGGGTGCGTCGGCAGCCGACGACACCCCGGCCTCGGCCTCCGGGGTCGCGGCGCCCCCGCGGGGCGATGCCACACCGGTCACCGGCGCACCGGACGACGCCTCGTCGTGGGGCAGCGTCGACGCCGCGATCCGGGACAGCGCGTTCTTGACGTCCTCCGTGATCTGGTGAGCCTGCGACGACTGGCTGGAGGACCCGTTGCCGGAGCCGGCGTTGCCAGCGTGCCCGTTGCCTCCCTGGCCGTTGCCGTTGCCACTGCCACTGCCGTTGCCGCCGGTCGAGCCGTTGCCGCTGCGGCCCTTGCGCCGGCCCTTCGAGGGGCCGGGGTCCGCGTTGTTGTCGTTGACCTTGGCGTTGACCTCGTCGAGCGACTCGCGCAGGCCGACACCGATCTTCTTGCGGGTCATCTGCACGAGGCCGAGCGAGGTGACCTCGGCCACCTGGTGCTTCGTGCGGTCGCGGCTCAGGCACTCGACGAGACGACGGAGCACCAGGTCGCGGTTCGACTCGAGCACCATGTCGATGAAGTCGATGACGATGATGCCGCCGATGTCCCGCAGGCGGAGCTGCCGGACGATCTCCTCGGCTGCCTCGAGGTTGTTCTTGGTGACGGTCTCCTCGAGGTTGCCACCGGACCCGACGAACTTGCCCGTGTTGACGTCGACGACCGTCATGGCCTCGGTGCGGTCGATCACGAGCGACCCACCGGACGGCAGCCAGACCTTGCGGTCGAGCGCCTTCTCGATCTGCTCGTTGAGGCGGTACTCCTCGAAGGAG
The DNA here is from genome assembly GCF_003989515.1 of Curtobacterium sp. HSID17257. GTDB lineage: Bacteria > Actinomycetota > Actinomycetes > Actinomycetales > Microbacteriaceae > Curtobacterium. The sequence goes on along the minus strand of NZ_RBLU01000090.1, from coordinate 11,095 downwards.
TCCGGGCCGTCGTAGATCTCGACGCGGTCCTTGAGGTCGGGTGCGACGGCGTCGAGGTAGTCCTCGATCGTCCCGCGCGCGGCCTCGCCGTCGATGATGAGCTTCGTGAAGTCCTCGTTGAAGACGTCACGCACGATCTTGACCAGGAGGTCCGGCTCGGAGTGCAGCATGACCGGGGCGTGCCCGTTCTGCACCTTCTTCTGGATCGCCTCCCACTGGTTGGTCAGGCGCTGCACGTCGCGGGTGAGCTGCTCCTCGGTCGCGCCCTCGGCCGCGGTGCGGACGATGACGCCCGCGTGCTCCGGCAGGACCTCCTTGAGGATCTTCTTCAGGCGGGCGCGCTCGGTGTCGGGCAGCTTGCGCGAGATGCCGTTCATCGAGCCGTTCGGCACGTAGACCAGGTAGCGGCCCGGCAGCGAGACCTGCGAGGTCAGACGCGCGCCCTTGTGCCCGACCGGGTCCTTCGTGACCTGCACGAGGACCTTGTCGCCCGGCTTGAGCGCGGCCTCGATGCGGCGACCGTGGTTCCCGGTGTCCACCGAGTTCCAGTCGACCTCACCCGCGTAGAGCACGGCGTTCCGACCGCGACCGATGTCGACGAACGCCGCCTCCATCGAGGGCAGCACGTTCTGCACCTTGCCGAGGTAGACGTTCCCGATGAGCGAGACGTTGTGCGACTTGGTGACGTAGTGCTCCGCGAGGACGTTGTCCTCGAGCACGCCGATCTCGATCTTCGACGAGCTCGAGCGGACGATCATCTGGCGGTCGACGCTCTCGCGGCGGGCGAGGAACTCGTCCTCGGTGATCACCGTGCGACGACGACCGGCGTCACGGCCGTCGCGGCGACGCTGCTTCTTCGCCTCGAGTCGGGTCGAGCCCTTGATGCGCTGCGGCTCGGTGATGAGCTCCGGCTCACGGCGACGCGGCTCCTGGTGGTCGCGCGGCTCGCGGACGCCGCGCTCCTGGCGGTCCGCGCTGCTGCCCCGACGGCGCGAGCGACGGCGGCCGCCGCCCTGCTCGTCGTCCTCGTCGTCGTCGTCCTCGTCGCGTGCGGCTCGGACCGGCAGCTCCGGCAGGACCGGCAGGACCGGCGCGTGGAAGATCAGGCTGAGGGTGCTGGTCGCCTTCGGCACGAAGGGCTCCTCCGCCTCGGGAGCGGAGGCGGGCTCCGGCCGGGAGGCACCGCTCACGTCGTCAGCGTCCGTCGCCACCGCGCTGGGGGCCTCGGGCGCGCTGGTCGCCTCGACCTGGTCGGTCGCGGTGGGCGCGACGGCTGCCGCAGCGTCGTCCGCCGGTGCCTCGACGACAGGCTGGCTGCCCGTGACCGTCGAAACGTCCTGGGGCTCCGCGGCTGCGGCGGGGACCTGCTCGACCGCGACCGCCACGGCGTCGTCGGTCGACCCGTGCTCCGTCGAGCCGTGCTCCGCTGCCTCGGGGGCCGGCGCCTCGGGGGCCGCTGGCCGGTCGCTCGCCGGAGCGGCGCCCTGCGCGGCCGTCTCGTCGGCCGCATCGGCGTCGGTGACCGGAGCGTCGCCGGTCAGCGCGACCGTCTCGACGTCCGTGGTGTCGGTGTCGACGTCACCACGGGCCTCCAGGCCGGTGGACCGGGCGCGACGGCTGCCGAACAGGCGGCCTCGGCGCTTCGGTGCGACTTCTTCGTTGTTCGGGTTGTCGGTGTTCTGCTCCACCATGGATCTGGTGCACTCCTCGGCCCCACTCGCGTCCTGTCGGACGGCGGGAATTCTGTGGTTGTCACGGGTGGCGTCCACGCCCCCGCGTTCGTTCTCGTGACCGGTGTGCGTCGTCCCGGCGTGCGGTCCGGTGTCGTTCCGGGTCGGGCACCCGGCCCGACCGGCTCGGCATCGGAGGTGACGCGAGTCCCGGTCACGGCGCGCTCTCACCGCGCCTGATCGTCCGGGCTGGGCCCGGAAAGCTCTCTCGCCGCACGGATCGGCCGCGCGACTGCTGTCATTGTCGCACGAGGTGCCAGGAAAGGTCCGGAACGGGCATGCGATGATGACGCCGTGAGCACGAGCGCAACCACGCCCCGCCGCCCGGTCGCGATGGCGGTCTTCCTCATCGTCACCGGAGCAGTCGGCCTCTTCGCCGCGTTCAACCTGGTCCTGGACGAGTTCGCGAAGTACGAGAACCCGTCGAAGGCCCTGAGCTGCGACGTCAGCCCGTTCGTGAACTGCTCGCAGGTGATGACCAGCTGGCAGGGCTCCCTGTTCGGGTTCCCGAACCCGCTGCTCGGCGTGATGGGCTTCGTCGCCCCGATCGCCGTCGGCGTGATGCTGCTCGCCGGCATGCGGAACGGACACCGCTGGTTCTGGGTGCTGTTCAACGCCGGGGTGTTCCTGGCGTGGGTGTTCGTCACCTGGCTCTTCACGCAGACCGTGTGGGTGATCGGCTACCTCTGCCCCTGGTGCCTGCTGGTGTGGAGCGTGACGATCCCGATGTTCTGGATCTTCACGACGTGGAACGCGGCGCAGGGTCGCTTCGGCGCCGGACTCCAGCGGGTCGGGCGCACGCTGCTGCCGTACTCGTGGGCGTTCGTGCTGGCGAACTACGCCGTGGTCGTGGTCTGCATCTTGATCGTGTTCCCGCGGGTCCTCACGACGCTGCCGTTCTGACGTTCCCCCTCCCCCGGCCGTCCTGACGCCACCGGGGCGCTGCTGGGCGCACGCCCCGGTCGTCCTGACGCCGCCGGACCGCTGTGATGCACCCGTCCCGGTCCCAGTCCCGATCCCTCGAGCGGGCCAGATCCGTCACGCTCGAGGTTCTCCGGCGACGGATCGTGCCCTGGCCCGGATCGCCGACGGCGTGTCCTGCCCACTCGGGAGGGCCCGCCGGGTCGGCCCGGCAGCCTTCTGACGGACAACGTGCTCCTCACTCGTGGGGTGAGTGAGCGGGTCGTCCCGTACTGCCGAGCCTGCTCCCTCCGCGCGGTCCGCCGACCCGCTCAGCCCGAACGCCCGATCCTTCCCAGAACAACCGAGATACAAGGCGGAATCGGGCGTTCCTCGTACAACTGACGCACCAGGTACGCCCGGTTCCGTCCGCTACGCCCGGATCGATCAGGTACCTGCCACGTCCGCGACCTCGGCACCGCGCCGCATCCCCCGGGGACAGCACTCGGCCCCGCGCTCCCGGGGAGGGAACGCGGGGCCGAGTACGGCGGAGCCGACTACTTCGCGGCGGCCTCGATGGTCGGGACGACGTCGGTGAGGGTGCTCACACGCTGCCCGTTCACCAGGATCGTCGGCGTTCCGAAGCCCTGGGGGCCGGCCACGGCCGGGTCCGCGGTGACCTGGTTCGTGATCTTCGTGACCCAGCTCTTGTACGTCTCGTTCGACAGGCACTCGGACACGTCGGAGCCCGTCGCGCCGCCGGCCTTCACCAGGTCGGCGATCTCGGCGTTCGTCAGGCCCTTCGTGCCCTCTTCCGGCTGCTTCTCGAAGAACTGCGTCTGCACGGCGAGGAACTTGTCCGGCGCGTAGTTCGCGACGCACATCGCGGCGTTCGCGGCTCGGCTGGCGTACCGCGAGCCGAGGTAGCTGCGGTCGAGGATCGACACCGGGTGGATCTCGAGCGTCGCCTGACCGTTCTTCACGAAGTCGGTGATCTGGTCGGCGTAGGCGCCCTCGAACTGCTTGCACACGGGGCAGGCCCAGTCGACGTACTCGACGACCTTGACCTTGCCGTCGCTGTCGGCCGTGGCGACCGGGGACGGGGTGCCGTCCGCCGAGACCCCACCGGTCGTGACGGGCGTGATCGTGCCGTCGCCGCCGGTGAACTGGATGCCACCGGTGACCATGTTCTTCGGGCCGGCGGCCGAGGTGGTGCCCCCGCTGTTCACGTTCACCACGACGATCGCGATGATCGCCGCGACGGCCACGATGCCCAGGCCGATGCCGCCCTGCAGGAACCACTTGTTGCGGCGCTTGCGACGCTTCTCGGCGTCGGCTCGCTGGCGGGCGACCTCACGGGCGTGCTGCCGACGCTCGTTCTTGGTGGGACGGTCGTTGTTCGTCATCGCGTCTGTGCTCCGCTTCCGTCGATCAGGCGAACCAGAGCGCGAGCTCGCGGGCGGCCGACTCCGGGGAGTCCGAGCCGTGCACGAGGTTCTGCTGCACCTTCAGGCCCCAGTCACGACCGAGGTCACCACGGATGGTGCCCGGCGCGGCCGAGGTCGGGTCGGTGGTGCCGGCGAGCGAGCGGAAGCCCGCGATGACACCGTTGCCGGCGACGCGCACGGCGACGACCGGACCGGACTGCATGAACTCGACGAGCGGCTCGAAGAACGGCTTGCCCTGGTGCTCCTCGTAGTGCTGGTCGAGCAGCTCGCGCGACGCCGTGACCATCTTCAGGTCGACGATCTCGTAGCCCTTGGTCTCGATGCGACGGAGGACCTCTCCGGTGAGCTGGCGGGCGACGCCGTCGGGCTTGACGAGGACGAGGGTCTCTTCGAGATCGGACACGCAGTTCTCCTGTGGTTCGGTGGTGGTCAGTCCTCGGCCTGCGCGGCCCGGAACGCGGCGTTCTGCCGGTCGAGCTGACCGCCCTTGACGAAGCAGAACACCCACAGCGCCAGGAACACCGCGCCGACCGCGAACATGAACGGTTCGATGAACCCGGTGGCGAGGATGGCCGCCTGCAGCAGCCACCCGAACCATACACCGGCGGGCTTGCCGGTCAGGCGTGAGGCAGCTGCGAGGACGATGATCGCCAGGATGCCCCCACCGAACGCCGCGAGCGGCGGCAACGTGCCCTTCCCGTAGACGACGAGCATCGGGAAGAAGAACATCACGGCCTCGAGTCCGAGGGTGACCGAGAGCAGGCTCTCGCGGGCACCGCGCTGCGGGCGCGGCTTCCGCATGCGCGGCTGGCGACCCGGCCGGGAGGCCCGTGGCGCGTCCGTCACTTCGCCGCACCTCCTCCTGAGCGCAGCCCCTCCGCGTGCACCAGCTCCATGACCTTGCCCACCATCACGATGGAGCCGGCGACCAGCACGAGGGCGTCCTCGGCGTCCGCCTCGTCCGCCAGGTCGCGGGCTTCCTGCAGTGCCTGCTCGAGCGAGGGCTCGACGACCACACGGTCCTCGCCGACCTCGGCCACGACGATGCGGGCGAACGCGTCCGCGTCGAGCGCGCGGTCCCCCGGCGGCTGCGTGACGACGAAGGTCTCCACGGTGTCCTTCAGCGCCCGGACGAAGCCGCGGGCGTCCTTGTCGCCGAGGATCCCGACGACGCCGACGACGTGCTCGGACGGGAACGCGACCGGCAGCGCCTCGGCCAGCGCGCGTGCACCGTGCGGGTTGTGCGCGGCGTCGACCACGACGGTCGGCTCCTGCGCGATCGGCTGCAGGCGTCCGGGGCTGGTGGCGGCCGCGAGCCCCTCGGACAGGACGTCCTCGTCGAGGGCCTGCGACCCGCGGCCGAGGAACGACTCGACCGCGGCGATCGCGACGGCGGCGTTGTGGGCCTGGTGCTGGCCGAAGAGCGGCACGAACAGGTCGTCGTAGCGCCCGGCGATGCCCTGCACGGTGACGAGCTGCCCGCCGACCGCCGGGGTGTCGGACACGACGGAGAACCCGGTGCCCTCGACCGCGAGCGTCGACTCGGTGAGCTCCGCGGCCCGCTCGAGCTCCGCGAGGGCCTCGGGCGTCTGGGCACTGGAGACGACCGACGACGACGGCTTGATGATGCCGGACTTGGTGCGGGCGATCTCGGCGACGGTCGACCCGAGCTGCTTGGCGTGGTCGATCGCCACCGGGGTGATCACCTGCACCTGGCTCTGCACGACGTTGGTGGAGTCCCACTCGCCGCCCATGCCGACCTCGATGACGGCGACGTCGACCGGCGCCTCGGCGAAGCACGCCAGGGCCAGGACGGTCAGTGCCTCGAAGAACGTCAGCGGCTGCTCGCCCTTCTCGCTGAGTTCCCGGTCCGTCATCTCGAGGATCGGGGTGATGTCGTCCCAGTTCTCGACGAAGCGGTCGGCGGCGACGGGCTCGCCGTCGACGACGATGCGCTCCCGGATCGACACCAGGTGCGGGCTCGTCATCAGGCCGGTGCGCAGGCCGTGCGCGCGGACGATGCTCTCGGTCATGCGCGCGGTCGACGTCTTGCCGTTCGTGCCGGTGACGTGGATGACCGGGTAGGCCAGGTGCGGGTCGCCGAGGAGCTCGACGGCGCGACGTGTGGCGGTCAGCCGGCGCTCGGGTGCCTGTTCGCCGATGCGGGCGTACAGGGCCGCCTCGACCCGCCGCACCTCGTCGTCGTCCCCGCCGTACGGCAGGGCCTCGGCAGGTGCCTGGTCACCGGACGGTCCGACCGGGATGCGGACCCCGGCGGTGTCGTCGAGCGGACCGAGGTCCTCGACGCCGTCGTGGTCGTCGTACTGCTCGTCGTCGTACTGGTTGCTGTCGCTCATGCGCGTGCCACCTCCACGGACACCTTCGCACCGTCGCCGACGTCCGAGCCCTCGCCGGGAGCGAACGTCGTCGTGGTCACCTCGACGCTCGTCGCCAGGGTCTCCCCGGCGATGAGCTGCTCGTGCGTGCGGATCGCGCCCTCCGCGTCCTCGGAGACCCGGAGCGCCAGGGCGATGCGGTCGCTGACGTCGAGGTCGGCGTCGCGGCGGGCCTGCTGCACGGCGCGCACGACGTCGCGGGCGAGTCCCTCGGCCTCGAGCTCCGGGGTCGTCACGGTGTCGAGCACCGCGAAGCCACCGCCGTCGAGGAACGCCACCGCGACGGAGTCGTCCGCGACGGTGAGGTCGAGCGTGTACTCGCCCTCGACGAGGTCGATCCCGCCGACGGTCACGCCGGACTCGGTCGCGACCCAGTCGCCCTTCTTGGCGGCCGGGATCACCTGCTGCACCTGCTTGCCGATGCGGGGACCGGCGGCACGGGCGTTCACGGTGAGCTTCCGCTCGATGCCGTAGCGGCCGAGCGAGGACTCCTCCTGCTGCTCGAGCACGACCCGCTTGACGTTCAGCTCGTCGCGGAGGATGTCCGCGAACGGCTCGATCGCTGCCGGGTCCGGCACGACGAGGGTCAGCGTCGCGAGGGGCAGGCGGACACGTCGACCGGTCGCCTTCCGGAGCGCGAGGCCCTTCGACGCGACGTCGCGCACGCGGTCCATCGCGGCGACGAGGGCGTCGTCGGCCGGGAACTCCGCCGCGTCCGGGAAGTCCTCGAGGTGCACGCTGCGCCCGCCGGTCAGGCCCTTCCAGACCTCTTCCGTGACGAGCGGCGCGAGCGGGGCGGCGACACGGGCCAGCGTCTCGAGCACGGTGTACAGCGTGTCGAACGCCGCACGGGCCTCGGGCGAGGACTCCGCGCCGAGCCAGAACTTGTCGCGCGAGCGCCGGACGTACCAGTTCGTCAGCACGTCGGCGAAGTCCCGGACGGCCTGGGCCGCGAGCGGGGTGTCGAGCGCGTCGAGGTGCGTGGTCACGTCCGCCACGAGCACCCGGGTCTTCGCGAGCAGGTACCGGTCGAGCACGTCGGTGCTCGCCGTGCTGCGCGAGGCCTGGTAGCCGGTGTCGCCCGAGGCGTTCGCGTAGAGGGTGAAGAAGTAGTACGTCGACCAGAGCGGCAGCAGGAACTCGCGGACGCCCTGGCGGATGCCCTCCTCGGTCACGACGAGGTTGCCGCCGCGGATCACCGACGACGACATGAGGAACCAGCGCATCGCGTCGGCGCCGTCGCGGTCGAACACCTCGGAGACGTCCGGGTAGTTGCGGAGCGACTTCGACATCTTCTGGCCGTCCGAGCCGAGCACGATGCCGTGGCTGATGACGTTCCGGAAGGCCGGACGGTCGAACAGCGCGGTGGAGAGCGCGTGCATGACGTAGAACCAGCCGCGGGTCTGCCCGATGTACTCGACGATGAAGTCGGCCGGGCTGTGCTCCTCGAACCACTCGCGGTTCTCGAACGGGTAGTGCACCTGCGCGTACGGCATCGAGCCGGAGTCGAACCAGACGTCGAACACGTCCGAGATGCGGCGCATGGTCGACTGCCCGGTCGGGTCGTCGGGGTTCGGCCGGGTCAGGTCGTCGATGAAGGGGCGGTGCAGGTCCACCTCGCCGTCGACGTTCAGCGGCAGGCGACCGAAGTCGCGCTCGAGCTCCTCGAGCGAGCCGTAGACGTCCTGGCGCGGGTACGCCGGGTCGTCCGACACCCAGACCGGGATCGGCGTGCCGAAGTACCGGTTGCGGGACACCGACCAGTCGATCGCGTTCCCGACCCACTTGCCGAACTGGCCGTCCTTGACGTTGTCCGGCACCCAGTTGATGTCCTGGTTCAGCTCGCCCATGCGGTCACGGAACTCGGTGACGCGGACGAACCACGACGAGACCGCCTTGTAGATGAGGGGCTTCCGGCAGCGCCAGCAGTGCGGGTAGCTGTGCTCGTAGGACGCCTGGCGGAGCAGTCGGCCCGCCTCGCGCACGGCCTTCGTCAGCGGCTTGTTGGCGTCCGACCAGAGCATGCCGGCGACCTCGCCGAACTGCGACGTGAACAGGCCGCCCTCGTCGAGGGAGAGCACGACGGGGATGCCCGCGGCCGCGCAGACCTCCTGGTCGTCGGCGCCGTAGGCCGGGGCCTGGTGCACGATGCCCGTGCCCTCGCCCGTCTCGACGTACTCGGCGACCAGGACGCGCCAGGCGTTCTCGTACCCCTCGGCCGCGGCCAGGAAGTCGAACAGCCGCTCGTACTCGACGCCGTCGAGCTCGGCGCCGACGACCGTGCGGAGCACGGCGGCGGTGGCGTCGTCGGCCGACTCGTAGCCGAGGTCCTTCGCGTGGGCGGCCACGGTGTCGGACGCCAGCAGGTAGGTGGCGGAACCGGCGTCGCCACCGTCAGCCGCGCCTCCCGGCCCGGCCGGCACGACCGCGTACGCGATCTCCGGACCGACCGCGAGCGCCGCGTTCGTCGGCAGGGTCCAGGGGGTCGTCGTCCAGGCGAGCGCGCGGACGCCGGCCAGGTCGAGCTCGGCGGCACGGGCACCCTGCAGCGGGAACGACACCGTGACCGACTGGTCCTGACGCATCTTGTAGACGTCGTCGTCCATGCGCAGCTCGTGGTTCGACAGCGGCGTCTGGTCGTTCCAGCAGTACGGCAGGACCCGGAAGCCCTCGTACGCCAGGCCCTTGTCCCACAGCTGCTTCCACGCCCACAGGACGCTCTCCATGAAGGTGACGTCGAGGGTCTTGTAGTCGTCCTCGAAGTCGACCCAGCGCGCCTGGCGCGTGACGTAGGCCTGCCACTCGTCGGTGTACTGCAGCACCGACTGCTTCGCCGCGGCGTTGAAGACGTCGACGCCCATGTCGTCGATCTCGTGCTTCTCGGTGATCCCGAGCTGGCGCATGGCCTCGAGCTCGGCGGGGAGCCCGTGGGTGTCCCACCCGAAGCGGCGGTGCACCTGCTTGCCGCGCATGGTCTGGTAGCGCGGGAAGACGTCCTTCGCGTACCCGGTCAGCAGGTGACCGTAGTGCGGCAGGCCGTTCGCGAAGGGCGGTCCGTCGTAGAAGGTCCACTCGGGGCAGCCCTCGCGCTGGTCGATCGACGCCCGGAAGGTGTCGTCGCCCTTCCAGAAGGCGAGGATGCCCTGCTCGACGGCAGGGAACGACGGGGACGGGACGACACCGTCGGCGGGGACGTTGAGGGGGTAGGCCACGAGCTGCTCCTGTGGGTTCGGTTCGTCTCCACGAGGACGGAGCGTGCTCCGCGGTACCACCTCGCTTGCCGGTCGCTGCTCGCGCTGCGACCGACCGCTCGTTCGCCGGATGAGGGTGCGGTCCGGTCCGCCCGGGTCTACTGACGGCGGTGGTGCTGCCGCGTTCTTCCGGAGGCTCACCGGTGATGGCCGGGTCGACGCCTGATGGGACGAGTCTACAAGAGTCGGAGCATGCTGGAGCGATGCCCTCGTCCGAGAAGCAGGACCGTCCCGAGTCCCTGCTCACCGTCGTCATCGCGTTCGCTGCCAACCTGCTCGTCGCCGTCGCCAAGACCATCGCGTCCCTGGTCTCGGGGTCGGCGTCGATGACCGCGGAGGCCGCACACTCGTGGGCCGACACCGGCAACGAGATCTTCCTGCTCGTCGCCGAACGCCGCGGTGCCAAGAAGCGGGACCGGAAGCACCCGCTGGGCTACGGCCGCGAGACCTACATCTGGTCGATGTTCGCCGCGTTCGGGCTCTTCACCGCGGGCGCCGTCGTGTCGATCTGGCACGGCATCACCGAACTCGGCGAGACCGACCCCGCCGAGGACGTCGTGCTCAACTACGCCGTACTCGGCATCGCGTTCGTGCTCGAGGGCACGAGCTTCCTGCAGGCCTACCGCCAGGCACACGGAGCCGCCACGAAGCGCCGCGTCCCGGTCCTCCGGCACGTGCTGCAGTCGTCCAACCCCACGCTCCGGGCGGTCTTCGCCGAGGACGCCGCGGCGCTGGTCGGTCTCGTGATCGCGTTCCTCGGCGTGCTCCTGCACCAGCTGACCGGGCTCGCGGTCTTCGACGCGATCGGCTCCATCGCGGTCGGGCTCCTGCTCGGCGTCGTCGCGATCGTGCTCATCGAGCGCAACCGCCGGTTCCTGGTCGGCGAGGCCACCTCGCCCGAGCTCGAGGACGCCGTGCTCACCGAGCTCCTCCGGCGCGACGAGGTGGAGCGGGTCACGTACCTGCACCTCGAGTTCGTCGGACCGTCCCGGGTGTTCCTCGTGGCGGCCGTCGACCTGACCGGCAACGAGCTCGAGGACCACGTCGCCGTCCGGCTCCGCCGGGTCGAGGCGTCGCTCGAGGAGAGCCAGTACATCGAGGAGGCCGTCCTCACCCTGAGCATCCCGGGCGACGCGTCGCTCGCGGCCCGAGGCGACGGCGACGTGCCGGCGACCGTGCGCGACGGCACGGTGGAGGACGTCGCGGCCGGCGGCGCGGGGACCCTGCGGACGGAGTAGCAGATCGGAAGAGCGTGGCGTGGGGAAAGCGGGTGCACATATGTGTCTATCGCGGGGGTAGCTGGATGACTCAAAACAACAACGATAAGTCGTCGTGATCAGCTACACATTGCACTGTCATGCACTGTTTGT
>NZ_RBLU01000089.1 GCF_003989515.1 Curtobacterium sp. HSID17257 | reverse complement strand
CAGTGTTCCGGTGGTCATAGCGAGAGGGAAACGCCCGGTCACATTCCGAACCCGGAAGCTAAGCCTCTCAGCGCCGATGGTACTGCAAGGGGGACCTTGTGGGAGAGTAGGACGCCGCCGGACTCAACGTAAGTGATGTGGCCATCGGCCCTCCATCGAGAACTCGTAGGGGAGACCCTCGTTCTCGTGGAGGCCGGTGGCTACATCTGTTTCCGCCGTAGGTCGCTCGACTCGCGGTCCGGTTCGTGATGGACTGGGCTCGGCGCGAGCACGGACGACCGTGCGGCCCCCCCCCACAACGACACAGCGGACGACCGCCCGGCGCATTCGAGCACGGGCACGCGATGAGGAGCAACGGTGGCGAACGACGACGAGCAGCAGCGCAACGACCGGGGTCACGGGGAGCGGCGCGAAAGCAGCCGCTGGTCGTCGGGGCCGCGTGACTTCGAGCGTCGCGAGGGTGACCGTGCCCGACGAGACGGTAACGGTCCAGCCCGCGACGCCGGCCGGACCGGTCGTGACGACCGGCGGAGCTTCCGTGAGGGCGACCGGTCGTTCGGTGACGGTAGTCGTCGCCCGTCGCGGCCGGGGGACCGCGACGGCGCGGGGCGCCCGCCCCGCGGCGACGGTCCTCGAGGCGCTGACCGCCCGGGCCGTGATGGTGACCGTCGTCCGTTCCGTGGTGGCGATGACCGTCGTCCTTCGGGCGATGGTGACCGTCCCTTCCGTGGTCGTGATGACCGTGCGCCGTTCCGTGGTGGCGATGACCGTCGTCCTTCGCGCGATGGTGACCGTCCCTTCCGTGGTCGTGATGACCGTGCGCCGTTCCGTGGTGGCGATGACCGTCGTCCTTCGCGCGATGGTGACCGTCCCTTCCGTGGTCGTGATGACCGCGCGCCGTTCCGCGGGGGTGATGACCGTCGTCCGCAGCGTGATAGCGGTGATCGTCGTCCGTTCCGTGGTGGTGATGACCGTCGTCCGCCGCGTGATGGTGACCGTCGTGATGACCGCGCGCCGTTCCGTGGCGGCGATGACCGTCGTCCGCAGCGTGACGGCGGTGATCGTCGCCCGTTCCGTGGTGGTGATGACCGTCGTCCGCCGCGCGACGGTGACCGTCGTGATGACCGCGCGCCGTTCCGTGGTGGTGACGACCGTCGTCCGCAGCGTGACGGCGGTGATCGTCGCCCGTTCCGTGGTGGCGACGACCGTCGGCCGCAGCGCGACGGTGACGAGCGTCGTCCGTTCCGTGGTGGCGACGACCGCCCCCGCCGTGACGACGACCGCGGCGACCGCCCCCGCTTCGGCGACGGTTCCCGGCACGCCGGCGCCCGCTTCGGCGAGGCCGCCCGCGACGACTGGGAGGACCGGGACCCGTACGGTACCCGTTCCGTCCGTCCGCGCCACGACGACCCGGAGATCGACGAGAGCGTCTCGGCGCGCGACCTCGACCCGGCAGCCCGCGCAGAGCTCAAGACGCTCAGCAAGGACAACGCGGACTGGGTCGCGAAGCACCTCGTCATGGCGGCGTTGCTCGTCGACGAGGACCCGGAGACGGCGAACCTCCATGCCCTGAGCGCCGCTCGTCGTGCCGGCCGTGTCGCGGTGGTCCGGGAGACCGCGGCCATCACCGCGTACCGCACGGGCGACTTCGCGACGGCGCTCCGCGAACTGCGCACGTACCGCCGCATCTCCGGCAAGAACGACCAGCTGCCGATGATGGTCGACTGCGAGCGGGGTCTCGGCCGCCCGGAGCGCGCGCTCGAGCTCGGCCGGTCGATCGACCGTGCTGCGCTGGACACGGCGGTGCAGGTGGAGCTGGCGATCGCGATGTCCGGAGCACGGATCGACCTGGGCAACCCGACGGCGGCCCTCGGTGAGCTCGAGATCCCCCAGCTCGACCCGACGACGGCGTACAGCTGGTCGCCGGCCCTCTACAGTGCTTACGCGGCCACGCTCGAGGAGCTCGGCCGCCAGGACGAGGCCGACGAGTGGTGGGCGCGGGTCGACCGGGCCGCCGCCGCCCTGGCCGAGATCGCCGACGAGAACGCATGGGAGACTGTCGATGTGGTCGAGGAAGAAGTCGAAGGACACGACGAGCGCGACGCCGTCGTCGGTGACGAGTCCGTCGCCGGGGACGAGCACGGAGCCGGAGCGCTCGACGACACCGACCAGCTCGGCGACGACGTCGACCCCGACGACGACCTCGGCGAGATCGACGACGACAACCCCCGCGACGTCGACGGCTCAGCAGCCGACTGACGTCCCGAGGCCGCCGACGAACGGTGTGGACGTCGTCCTCACCGACCTCGACGGCGTCGTGTACCGCGGGCGGAACGCGATCCCGCACGCGGTCGAGGCGCTCACGCGCGCGTCGCTGACGGCTCGGGTCGGGTACATCACGAACAACGCCTCCCGCCGTCCGTCCGACGTCGCCGAACACCTGCAGGGCTACGGGCTCGAGGTCTCGGCGGACGACGTCGTGACCTCGTCGCAGGCGGGCGTCCGTCTGCTCGAGACACTGGTGCCGGCCGGGTCCACCGTGCTGGTCACCGGCGGCCTCGGGCTGACGAGCATCGTCGAGCAGGCGGGCTTCACCGTGACGACGAGCGCCGACGATGCTCCGGCAGCGGTCATCCAGGGGTTCTCGCCGGACCTCGGGTGGACGCACCTGGCGGAGGCCTCGTTCGCCCTCGCCGACCCGGACGTGCCGTGGGTCGCGACGAACATGGACTGGTCGATCCCGGTCGAGCGTGGGATCGCGCCCGGCAACGGCACGCTCGTCTCCGCCGTGCACCAGGCCGTCGGGCGGATGCCGGTGGTGGCCGGCAAGCCGGAACGTCCGATCTTCGACGCCGCGATCGCCCGGTTCGGGGGGGAGCACCCGCTGTTCATCGGCGACCGCCTCGACACGGACATCAAGGGTGCGAACGACGCGGGCATCCCGAGCGTGCTCGTGCTGACGGGGATCGACCAGGCGAAGCAGGTGCTCGCGGCCGACCAGCGCTCGCGGCCGACCTACGTCCTGCAGGACCTCCGCGGACTGTCCGAGCCGTACCCGGCGACGGTGCGGCGTCAGGACGCGGACGGCACCCGGTACGTGTCGGTCGGGGACGCCACGGTGGCGATGCACGGGCACGTCGTCCGGGTGCTCGACAACGGCTCCCCGATCGACCTGCTCCGGGCGGGCGCGGCGCTCATCTGGGAGTCCGGGCTGGCGATCTACGGCCTCGACGTCGACCCGAAGCTGTACGGCGGCGAGTAGCGTGACCGACGTGCCCCACCCGCAGCAGCAGCCCGAGCCGCAGCAGCGCGAGCACCCGACGCCGCAGCCCGAGCCGCAGCAGGTGGACGACTTCGCGGCCCGCACGGCGGCAGCCGAGGCCCTGCCCCTGCCCGAGCGAGCCGACGCCTTCGCCGCGCTGCACGACGACCTGCGCACCCGACTCGAGAACGGTCAGGCGCCGCAGGGACACAGCTCGGGTCGCGCTGCCGGTGCCTCGCAGGTGTGGGGGAGCGCACGCGGCGACGGCGGCACCGGTGCCTGAGCACGACGAGCACCGACCGGTCCGCCTGGACGCCCTGCTCGCCGCCCGCGGGCTCGTGCGCTCACGGACCGCCGCGGCGAAGCTGGTCCAGGCCGGCCGCGTGTCGGTGGACGGGACGGCCGTCGTGAAGCCCTCGGCCCCGGTCGCCCCGGACGCCGAGCTCGTCGTCGACACCGAGGACGAGTGGGTGTCGCGTGCGGCCCGGAAGCTCGTGCGTGCCCTCGAGGTCTTCGACGTCGACCCGAGCGGGCGCGTGGTGCTCGACGTGGGCGCCAGCACCGGAGGGTTCACGCAGGTGCTGCTCCACCATGGTGCCGCCCGTGTGGTCGCCCTCGACGTCGGGCACGGCCAGCTCGACCCGGTGATCGCGATCGACGAGCGGGTGCGTGTCGTCGAGGGGTGCAACGCCCGCGACCTCACCCCCGACACCTACACGGCACTCGACGACGCAGCGCCCCGCACGAGCCTGGTCGTCGGTGACCTCTCCTTCATCTCCCTGCGCATCGTCCTGCCCGTGCTGGCGGACGCCGTGCCCGCCGACGACTTCGTGCTGCTCGTGAAGCCGCAGTTCGAGGTCGGTCGGGGCGGCGTGCGCGAGGGCATCGTGCGCGACCCCGCGCTCCGGAACGACGCGCTCATGAACGTGCTCTGGTCGGCGTGGGACGCGGGCCTCGGCACCGTCGGCCTCGCCGCGTCGCCGATCGTCGGGACGCACGGCAACCACGAGTACCTCGCGCACTTCCAGCGTCGTGTCGGGGGTCATCCGGCAGGATGGGGGAACCCGACAGCGTGGATCGATCGGGCCACCGAACTCACCGAAGGGGCTGCATGAGCGACGACGACCGGCACATCCTGCTCGTCTCCCACACGGGGCGACAGGACTCCATCGACGCCGCCGTCGAGGTCTGCGACCTGCTCCACGCCGCCGGACTCACCCCGGTGATGCCGTTCGACGAGTACGCCGACGTCCGGCGGGCCGAGGCGTCCGTCGGCCAGGTCCACATCCTGGGCGTCGACGTGCAGGCCGACCAGCTCGAGATCGTCATCGTCCTCGGCGGCGACGGCACGATCCTCCGTGCCGCCGAGCTGGTGCGCGGGACGGGCGCCCCGATCGTCGGCGTCAACCTGGGACACGTCGGGTTCCTCGCCGAGAGCGAGCGCGACGGGCTGCGCGCCACGGTCGAGCGTGCACTGACGGGGGACTA
The DNA here is from genome assembly GCF_003989515.1 of Curtobacterium sp. HSID17257. Lineage (GTDB taxonomy): Bacteria > Actinomycetota > Actinomycetes > Actinomycetales > Microbacteriaceae > Curtobacterium. The sequence continues at coordinate 9,004 of NZ_RBLU01000089.1, read as the reverse complement.
CAAGGTCGAGGAGCGCGTGACGCTGCAGGTCGACGTGGTCGTCGGGCACGAGGTCGTCTACTCGTCGTGGGCACTGAACGAGGCCACGATCGAGAAGGCCTCGCGCGAGCGCATGCTCGAGGTCGTGACCGAGGTCGACGGCCGTCCGCTGTCGTCGTTCGGCTGCGACGGCGTCGTCGTGGCCACCCCGACCGGGTCCACGGCCTACTCGTTCTCCGGCGGCGGCCCGATCGTCTGGCCGGACGTCGACGCCCTGCTCATGGTGCCGCTCAGCGCGCACGCCCTGTTCTCGCGACCGATCGTCGTCGGGCCGGACTGCACGCTCGCGATCGAGGTCCTCCGACGCACGAGCGGCGTCGGTGTCCTGTGGTGCGACGGCCGTCGGACCCACGACCTGCCGCCGGGTGCCCGGGTCGAGGTCCGTCGTTCGCAGGACCCCGTCCGGGTCGCACGTCTGAAGGACGCACCCTTCACCGACCGTCTGGTCGCCAAGTTCCAACTGCCCGTCGCCGGGTGGCGCGGCCCGGCGACCGAGGACGACGCATGATCGAGGAGATCGTCATCTCCGACCTCGGCGTGATCGGCGAGACCACGCTCGAGCTCGGGCCCGGCTTCACCGTCGTCACCGGCGAGACCGGTGCCGGCAAGACCATGATCGTGACGGCGCTCGGGCTGCTGCTCGGTGCCCGGGCGGACGCCGGCTCGGTGCGCCGGGGTGCGTCGAGCGCGGTGGTCGAGGGACGCTGGCACGTGCCGGACCACGCCGCCGTCGCCGAGCGTGTCGAGGACGCGGGCGGAACCGTCGAGGACGGCGAGCTGATCCTCACCCGCACGGTCTCCGCCGAGGGCCGCAGCAGGGCGACGGTCGGTGGTCGCAGTGCGCCGGTCGCGGTGCTCGGCGAGCTCGCTGACCAGCTGGTGACCGTGCATGGGCAGTCGGACCAGATCCGCCTGACGTCGGCCTCGGCGCAGCGTGCAGCCCTCGACGGCTTCGGCGGCAAGGGGGTGCAGCGGGCACTGGACGCCTACGTCGCCGCCTACGACACCTGGCAGGCGCACACCGGCGAGCTGGAGACGCTCGTGCGCGACCGCGACGACCGGGTCGCCGAGGCCGAGCGGATCCGTGCCGCGTCGGACGAGATCGAGTCGGTCGACCCGCAGCCCGGCGAGGACGTCGAGCTCGCCGAGCGCGCCGAACGCCTCGGCAACCTCGAGGAGCTCCGGCTGGCCGCCGGTACCGCCCACGAGGCCCTGTCGAGCGAGTCGCTCGACGGCGTCGCCGACGTGGTCGGCCTGGTCGAGGCGGCACGTCGGGCCGTCGAGCGCGTCGCCGGCTCGGACCCGGCCCTGCAGCCCGTGCTCGAGCAGCTGACCGAACTCGGGATCCAGGCCTCGGACGCGTCCGCCGGCCTGTCCAGCTACCTCGGCTCGCTCGAGCCCGACGCCGGCCACGACCTCGAGCTCGTCAACGAGCGTCGGGCGCTCCTGGCCGGCCTGACGCGCAAGTACGGCGAGACCGTCGACGACGTGATCGCCTACGGCCAGCGTGCGAGCGACCGGCTCCTGGAGCTCGACGGCGACGACGACCGCATCGTCGCGCTGCAGCAGGCGGTCGAGCAGGACGAGCAGGCCCTCGCACAGGCGGCCGCAGCGCTCACGGCGGCCCGGACCAAGGCGGCCGGCGACCTGGCGAAGCGTGTCACCGCCGAGCTGCGGACGCTGGCGATGGCCGGAGCGACGCTCGTCGTCGAGGTCACCGACGGCGGCGAGTACCGTCGGCACGGGCGTGACCAGGTCGCGATCCTGCTCCAGCCGCACTCCGGCACCGACCCGCGTCCGATCGGCAAGGGCGCGTCCGGTGGTGAGCTGTCCCGCGTGATGCTCGCGATCGAGGTCGTCATGGCGGGCAGCACGACCGTCCCGACCTTCGTCTTCGACGAGGTCGACGCCGGTGTCGGCGGCGCGGCGGCGATCGAGATCGGGCGGCGGCTCGCGAAGCTCGCCGAACGCACGCAGGTCATCGTCGTCACGCACCTCGCACAGGTCGCCGCCTTCGCGAACAACCACCTCAACGTCGTCAAGGACGCCAGCGGCGCCGTGACCTCGTCGAGCGTGCGGCGGCTCGAGGGCGAGGACCGGCTCCAGGAGATGGCGCGCCTGCTCTCCGGCCTGGGCGACAGCGCGAGCGGCATCGAGCACGCACGAGAGCTCCTCGACGTCGCCGGCCAGCGCGCCTAGCCGAGGGTCCGGCCTGGAGGCACGCCCCACCTCCGCCCCGCAGCATCGCCCGCAACACGCAACGGAGGCGGCTGCTCGCAGCGGTACAACGCTGCGCACCGTCGCCGACGTTGCGTTCCGCGGAAACGGGGGACGGCGCGGGGACGGCGGGGGTGACCGACCGGCGGGCGCAACGCCCGCGGCGAACGCAGGTCGCGCCTCCCGGCAGTTCTGACGTACGATGGAACCCCGTGGCGGACACTCTCAGCGGCGGAACCAATTCTTCGACCTCGACCCCGAAGGTCACGAAGCAGATCTTCGTGACCGGCGGGGTCGTCTCGTCCCTCGGCAAGGGCCTGACAGCGGCCAGCCTCGGCAACCTGCTCACGGCACGCGGCCTCAAGGTCGTCATGCAGAAGCTCGACCCGTACCTCAACGTGGACCCGGGCACCATGAACCCGTTCCAGCACGGCGAGGTCTTCGTGACCGACGACGGCGCCGAGACGGACCTCGACATCGGGCACTACGAGCGCTTCCTCGACATCAACCTGTCGCAGGCGGCGAACGTCACGACCGGACAGGTCTACTCGACCGTGATCGCCAAGGAGCGGCGCGGCGAGTACCTCGGCGACACGGTCCAGGTCATCCCGCACATCACCGACGAGATCAAGCGCCGGATGCGCGAGCAGGCCGAGAACGACCCGCAGCCCGACGTGATCATCACCGAGGTCGGCGGCACGGTCGGCGACATCGAGTCGCAGCCCTTCATCGAGTCCGCGCGCCAGGTCCGTCACGAGCTCGGCCGCAACAACGTGTTCTTCGTGCACGTGTCGCTCGTGCCGTTCATGAGCGCCTCGGGTGAGCAGAAGACCAAGCCGACGCAGCACTCCGTCGCCGCGCTCCGCTCGATCGGCATCCAGCCGGACGCGCTCGTGCTCCGCTCGGACCGCCCGGTGTCGGAGTCGAACAAGCGCAAGATCGCCCTGATGTGCGACGTCGACGAGGACGCCGTGGTGAACGCGGTGGACGTCCCGTCGATCTACGACCTCCCGACGCTGCTGCACGACCAGGGCCTCGACCAGGTCATCATCGACGCGCTGAAGCTCGACGCGCACGACGTCGACTGGTCGGCGTGGAACCCCGTCCTCGACGCGGTGCACGAGCCGAAGAAGCACGTCACCATCGCACTGGTCGGCAAGTACATCGACCTGCCGGACGCCTACCTGTCCGTCACCGAGGCCCTCCGCGCGGGCGGCTTCGCCCACAACGCGAAGGTCACGCTGAAGTGGGTCGTGTCCGACGACTGCACGACGCCCGAGGGCGCCGCGAAGCAGCTCGGCGACGTCGACGGCATCTGCGTGCCCGGCGGGTTCGGCGTGCGCGGCATCGAGGGCAAGCTCGGCGCGCTCCGCTTCGCGCGTGAGCAGGGCATCCCGACGCTCGGCCTGTGCCTCGGCCTGCAGTGCATGGTCATCGAGTACGCACGCCACGAGGCCGGCCTGACCGACGCGTCGAGCACCGAGTTCGACCCGGAGACCTCGACGCCGGTCATCGCGACCATGGCGGAGCAGGTCGACATCATCGCGGGTGGCGACATGGGCGGCACGATGCGTCTCGGCCTCTACCCGGCGCACTTCACCGACGGGTCGCTCGCGGCCGAGCTGTACGGTGCGTCCGAGGCATCGGAGCGCCACCGTCACCGTTACGAGGTGAACAACACCTACCGCCAGCAGATCGCGGACGCCGGCCTGGTGTTCTCGGGCACCTCGCCCGACGGCACCCTGGTCGAGTACGTCGAGCTGCCGCGCGACGTGCACCCGTTCTACATCGCCACGCAGGCGCACCCGGAGCTGCGCTCGCGTCCGACGAACGCGCACCCGCTGTTCGCCGGGCTGGTGGACGCGGCGATCGCGCGGCACGAGGCGTCCAGCCTGTTCGACCCGGCCGAGGAGTCGGCGGAGGTCGTCGCGTAACGCGACCGGACGGCTGACGGGAGGCGCGGTGCCAGCTGGCACCGCGCCTCCCGTCCGTCCCGGGAAGGGCTGACGGGGGTGCGTGCCAGGATGGGCAGGTGACTGACGCTGACGCTCCGATCGCCGACGAACACGCCTCGTACGAGGTCACCGACTCCACCGTCGTGTACGAGGGAGCGGTCTGGGACGTCCGCCGTGACCACGTCGACTACGACGGGCACGACATGGTGCGTGAGTACATCGACCACACCGGGGCCGTCGCCGTGTTCGCGGAGGACGACGAGGGCCGCGTCCTCGTCATCCAGCAGTACCGGCACCCGGTGCAGCTGCGCGACTGGGAGCTGCCGGCCGGCCTGCTCGACCACGAGGGCGAGGACCACCTGACCGCCGCGCAGCGGGAGCTCGGTGAAGAGGCCGACCTCGAGGCGGACCACTGGGAGCCCCTCGTCCGGTACAACACCTCGTCCGGCGGCAGTGACGAGTTCATCCAGGTCTACCGGGCCCGTGGGGTCCGCGCGACGGCCTCGGCGTTCGAGCGTGAGGCGGAGGAAGCCGACATCGTGACGCGGTGGGTGCCGCGTGCCGAGCTCGTCGAGGGCATCCTGGCCGGGCGCCTGCGGAACTCGGCGCTCGTGGTCGCGACCCTCGCGGTCGACGCGATCGAGCGGGGCGCGGGCGAGCGGAGCACGACGGCGTGACCGCCGACAGCGGGCTCGGTGCCCTGCTGCGGGACGGGCACTGGACGCACGAGCCCGTCGCCGTCGAACCCGTCGTCGACCGCGCTGCACTGCTCGTGACAGCGGAGGAGGGCAGCGACGCCTGGCGGACGACCTCGTACGGGTTCGTCCACGACTCGGAGCATGCGCTCCTCCGACCCACCGACCGCGCGTTCGCCGTGGAGGTCTCGTTCGTCCTGGACTTCGCGGAACAGTTCGACCAGGCCGGGGTGTTCCTGCGGGTCGACGAGCAGGAGTGGGTGAAGGCGGGCGTGGAGTTCTCCGACGGGCTGCCGCAGGTCGGAGCCGTCGTGACGCACGGCACGTCCGACTGGTCCGTCGCACCCGTGCCGTCCTGGACCGGGCGGGTCGTGACGGTTCGGGCGAGCCGGTCCGGTGACGCCGTGACGATCCGGGCCTGGGCCGACGGCGAGGAGCCTCGGCTGGTGCGGGTCGCACACCTCGACCCGGACGCCGTCGTGTCAGCCGGCCTGTTCTGCGCCGCACCCACCCGGGCCGGGCTCACGGTGACCTTCACCGCCTGCCGCGTCGGCGAGCCGGACGCCGGGCTGCACTGAGGACCTCCGCAGGGCGGTCCCGCACTAGTTTTGTGGGGTGATCCCGCTCGACCGTGCCACCGACACCTACCTGCGGCACGTCGCCGTCGAGCGTGGGCTCTCGCAGCACACGGTCGCCGCCTACCGACGGGACCTCGCCGTCTTCGCGGAGTGGCTCGCCTCGACGCCGGCGGTCGACTCCGCGGGCGCGGACCGGGCCGGGGGAGCGGAAGCGCTGACGGACGTCGCACGCCTCGGCCGCGCGGACGTCGCCGGTTTCGTCACGCACCTGACCTCGCGCCCGGAGCAGCCGCTCGCGCCCCGGTCGGTGGCCCGGATGCTCAGCTCGGTGCGGTCCTTCACCGCGTTCGCCGCAGCCGAGGGCTGGCTACCGCTCGACCCCGGCACCGCCGTCCGTCCGCCGAAGGCACCGTCGCGACTGCCGAAGGCGATCTCGGTGCACGACATGGAGCGGCTGCTCGGCGCCGCGGGCACCGCGGACGACGACCCCGTGCAACTGCGGGACCGGGCGCTCCTGGAGCTGCTCTACGCCACGGGGGCGCGCATCTCCGAGGCGGTGGGGCTGTCGGTGGACGACGTCACCACGCTGTCCGACCCGGAGGACGACGCGGGCGACGGGCTCGCGGTCGTGAAGGTCACCGGCAAGGGGAACAAGCAGCGCATCGTGCCGCTCGGCAGCTTCGCGCGGGCCGCGGTCGACGCGTACCTCGTGCGGGCGCGGCCCGTGTTCGCGGCGCGTGGGGCGTCGACCCCGGCGCTGTTCCTCGGGGCACGCGGCGCCCGGCTGTCGCGGCAGAGCGCCTGGCTCGTGATCCAGGCGGCGGCGGAGCGGGCCGGACTGGCGTCGCACGTGTCACCGCACACCTTCCGGCACTCGTTCGCGACGCACCTGCTCGAGGGCGGCGCGGACGTGCGCGTCGTGCAGGAGCTGCTCGGGCACGCGAGCGTCGCGACGACGCAGATCTACACGCTCGTCACGGCGGACATGCTGCGCGACGTGTACCAGACGGCGCACCCGCGGGCGCGGCGGTAGCGGCCGCCGGGCTCAGAACAGGTGGAACTGTGCCGACGCGGCGACCACGCCCGTGGCGACCGCGACCACGAGTGCGCTCGCCGCAGCGCTCCGCCAGAGCACCCGCCAGCCGCCGGTCGCGCCGGGACGGACGATCGCGAGGACGCCCGTGACGACGGCCAGCGTGCTCGCGATGCCGACGGGGTTCCACACGACTGACACGGCCGCGAGCAGGACCGCGACGAGCGCCGCCGCCCCGACCCGCTGCACGGAACCGCCGGACGCCCAGGACCCGGTGCGGACCGATGCGCCCTCGACGGAGAACGACGGCCCGGCCGGTGCGACGACGACCGGTGCGACGGGCTCCTGCCGTGCCGGGAGCACCCGCGTCGCCCCGCCCCACGCGTGGCCGTCCCACCACCGGAGGCGGTGGGCGTCCTGGGGGTCCGGGAACCAGCCGGCGGCCGGCAGCGTCACGGGGTGCTCCTCGAGGGTGCGGTGGATGGTGCACGTCCACGCTACGCAGCCGGGAGGCACGGCCACAGTCCCACAGCGGGTGTCGGCAACAAGGGGGACCGGCCGCACCTGCGCTACGGTCGGTCGGTGATCACCGCCGACGCCGAGACCCTGTCCGCCTTCTGGGCCGCCCGCCGCGACGAGGCACCGGAGCTGCCCGAGACCGTGCCGGAGGCGTGGGCGTTCGGCGCGACGCCGGACCACGCGGACGGCCTGCTCGACCTGGTGCTCCGCGGCATCAAGGACGGCACGGCGTCGTCGATGTGGGACTACGAGGCGACGGGTGACGCGCTGCCCGAGGTCGGCGAGCTCAGCGTCATCCTCGACGGGCGGGGCGAGCCCCGAGCCGTGATCGAGACGACGGACCTGCGGGTCGTCCCGTTCGACCAGGTCGGCGAGGAGCACGCCCGCGCCGAGGGTGAAGGTGACCGCACCCTCGCGTACTGGCGCGCAGCGCACGAGCGCTACTGGCGTGAGCACTCCGAGAACCCGCGCGGGTTCGAACCGGACATGCCCGTCCTGTGCGAGCGCTTCCGCCTGCTGTGGCCGGAAGCGCCCGCCGGAGCCTGAGCCGGACGTCCCGACCTAGGCGGGGACGGCCGCCGCGTCGACCTCGTCCATGACGGCCCTCGTCGCTGCGAGCAGCCGGGCGTTGAACTCGACGCCGAGCTGGTTCGGCACGGTGACGAGCACGGTGTCGGCAGCGCGGACCGCGGCGTCGGCGGCGAGTTCGGCCACGAGCTGCTCCGGCTCCCCGATGTACGACCGACCGAAGCGGGCGAGCCCGCCGTCGAGGTGCCCGACCTGGTCCTGCCCCTCGACCTGCGCCCGCACGCCGAAGTAGTGCCGCGACTCGTCGTCGGTGATCGGGATGATGCTGCGCGACACCGAGACGCGCGGCGTCCGCTCCCAGCCCATCTCGCTCCACGTCGTCCGGAAGCGCTCGATCTGCTCGGCCTGCAGCTGGTCGAACGGCACGCCGGTGTCCTCGGTGAGCAGGGTCGACGACATGAGGTTCATGCCCTGCTCGGCCGTCCACTCGGCGGTCGCGCGGGTCCCGGCTCCCCACCAGATCCGGTCGGGCAGCGTGTCTGACAGCGGGGACACCGACAGCGACCCGGCCGACCCGGTCATCTGCGGGTTCGCGTGCGCCATCGGCTCGCCGGCGATCGCGCGGCGGAACACGTCGGTGTGGGAGCGTGCCATGTCGCCGCCGTTGGTGTCGTGCGCCTCGGGCACGTAGCCGAACTGCTGGTACCCGGCGAGGGCGGTCTCGGGTGACCCCCGCGAGACGCCGAGCTGCAGTCGGCCGCCGGAGATGAGGTCGGTGGCCGCGGCTTCCTCGGCCATGTAGAGCGGGTTCTCGTACCGCATGTCGATCACGCCGGTGCCGATCTCGATGCGGCTGGTCCGGGCGGCGATCGCCGAGAGCAGGGGGAACGGCGCCGCCTGCTGCGGAGCGAAGTGGTGCACGCGGAAGTACGCGCCGTCGACGCCCGCCTCCTCGGCCGCGACGGCGAGGTCGATCGCCTGCACGAGGGCCTCGCGGCCGCTGCGGACCCGGGAGCCCGGCACGTCGCGCCAGTGCCCGAAGGACAGGAACCCGATCTTCGTCATGCCGATGCGAACGCATGCTGCTGCGGCTGCATTCCGACACGACTACGGTCATCGGCATGGACGATCCCCGCACCGCGCTGACCGACGAACGGCGGCGCAACGAGCGGCTGCTCGCCGACGTCGAGCGCAGCATGCAGGACGTCAGCGACGCGCGCCAGGACGCCAACTCGGACGACGAGCACGACCCCGAGGGCGCGACGCTCGCATGGGAACGCGGCTCGCTCGGTGCGGTCCGGGACGCTGCTCGGGAGCGCATCCGCCTGGTCGACGCCGCGCTCGCGCGGCTCGACGCGGGCACCTACGGGCGGTGCGCCGTCGGCGGCGAACCCATCCCGGAGGCCCGTCTGGCCGCGGTCCCGTGGGCCGCGACGTGCA
>NZ_RBLU01000088.1 GCF_003989515.1 Curtobacterium sp. HSID17257 | reverse complement strand
CGACGGCGGCGAGCGCACCGGGCAGTTCCCGCCCGCTCGGCGTCTTCTCCTCGAGCACGGTGGTGGAACCGACGAGTCCGACCGCCACCACCGCGCCGAGACCGGCGTCGATCGGTACGACGGGCACCCCGCCGGTCCCGAGCGCCCGCCGGAGCGCGTGCGCCATGTGGTCGACCTGGCCGCCACCGCCGCACCCCAACAGCGCAGTGCCGCGCGCGAGGTCGTCGACGTCGTCGGCTCGGAGGCCCGTCACGGCTCCGTCACGCTGCTCGCCCTGGTGCACACCAGCGATCCTCGCGCATCGGCGCTGCTCAGCGCGCCCCCACCGGGGTGCGCTCGTGCAGCTGCTCGACCGGGACGAACTCGTCGTCCAGGCCGAAGCACGACGGGCCGAAGACCGCGAGGGCCTCCGGTGTGCGCATCAGGTCGGGCGTCGAGACCCCGATCACCCGGACACGCTGCCCGTAGCGCAGCCGCTCCGTGGTGATCGGTTCCGCGGTCTCCGCGTCGAGCACGCAGATCAGGTCCGGCACGACGGCGACCAGTCGGCCGTCCCGCCGCGCGACGAGGTTCTCGTTCTGGAAGGCGATCTCCAGCTCGGAGCCGTCGGCACCCTGCACGACCGCGCGTCCCTTCGCGAACCCGTCGACCGTGCGGCGCTCGACGTCGACGACCTTGCCGTCGAAGAGCTCGCGCAGGTGCGTGTAGATCGTCTGCCCGAAGGCCTCGGCGAGCCCCTCGACGGGATCGCGGTGCTCCTCACGTGCCCGGCGGATCGCGCGTCCGACCGACAGCGCCAACGACAGGGTCCTCGGTACCGCGGTAGCGCGGACCTGGCTGCCGGTCATCGCGTACTCGGCGATGTACGCGACGCCGCCGAGCCGGATCGTCACGCCGCGGGCGAGCCACTCCATCTGCCGGTTGTCGTGCCCGGTGTCGATCACGACGCCGTGCCCGTTCTCGTCGCTGATCGCGAGCGGGGACCCCGGCACCCCGTAGACCGAGAACGTCTCCATCTGCAGTTCGGGGAACGCACGGCCCATGCCGTCCGCGTCGACGACGGGCAGACCACCGGTCGCGCCGACGAGCAGCGGGATCATCGAGTTGATGCCGCCGCACTCGATGGGCATCGTCGCGGTGGCGGTCCGGCCGAGGTGCGCCTCGAGCCGCCGGAGGGCGCCGAGCGGCTCCGGGCCGGCGGGCAGCCGTTCGAGCACCACGGTCGGGGCGCCCATCTGCGCGGTGGGGATGACGAGGGCGTCGTCCGGCACCTCGGGCGGGTCGAGGACCGTCACCGGGCCGTGCTCCTCGATCGCCGCCTTGACGAGCAGCATCCCGATGAGCGGGTCGCCCCCGCCGCCGGTGCCGAGCAGTGCGGCGCCGCGGGCGAGGTCGGGCAGGTCGTCGACGTCGATGGTCCAGCTCATGCGTGTTCTCCCTCGCTGACGGTGCCGTCGTGGCGGACCGCCGGGGTGTCGTAGCCGAAGTACCGGGGTCCGGCGAGCGCGAGGCCCGCCGGGGTGTGCCAGCGCGGGTCGGCCGGGGCGGTGACGATCCGGACGCGCGCGCCGAACCGCAGTCCCTCGGTGGTGATCGGTTCGCCGGTCTCGGCGTCCAGGGTGACGATCAGGTCGGGGGTGGTGGTACAGACCGACCCGGCCACCTCGACCAGCAGATGCTCGTTCTGGAACCGGAGCACGGCCTCCAGGCCGGTGTCGCCGCCGGATCCTGCGATCCGGGCGGTCCCGCGGGCGAAGCCGGTGACGGTCTTCCGTTCGACGTCGGCGACCTTGCCCTCGAACACGACGGTCCCGCCGAGCACTGCGGTGACGGCGGCGACCGGGTCCTCGTTCGCGGCACGGGCATCGACGAGGGCTTCGCCGATCGCGACGCTCAGCGACAGGCTGCCGCGGACGTACGACTGCTTGAGCTCGGCGCCGGACATCGCGTACTGCGCGGTGATCGCGGAGCACCCCATCTCCACCGTCGCCGTGCGGGCGAGCCGTTCCGCCCAGCGGTTGTCGACGGTGGTGAAGACGGCGGTGTTGCCCTTCTCGTCGGCGAGTGCCATCGGCGTGGCGCTGATGCCGGACAGGGTCGGCAGGACCATCTGCACCTCGGGGAAGGCACGGCCCATGCCGTCGCCGTCGACGAGCGGCAGGCCGAGCTCGGCCGCGGCGACGATCGGGCTGGTCGAGTTGACGCCGCCGACCTCGATGCACGCGACGTGCGTCGGGGTGACGCCGAGGTGGGTGGCCAGGCTGCGGATCGCCTCGGCGAACTGTGCGCCGGACGGCAGCTTCTCGACCATGACGGTCGGTGCGCCGATCATCGCGACGTTGAGCACGACGGCGTCGTCGGGCAGGTCCTCGACCTGGACGACCGGCACCGGGCCGTGCTCGCGGACCGCGGCCTCGGCGAGCAGGCGGCCGATGTACGGGTCACCGCCGCCGCCGGTGCCGAGGACGGCGGCACCGCGGGCGAGGGCGGAGCAGTCCTCGCCGATCTCGGTGATCGGGCGGACGGTGGGCATCGTCGGACGCGTGTCCGCACCCGGCGCCGTGACCGTCGCGGTCATCGGACCAGCGCCCCGAGCGCGAGGTCACCGACGGCCTTGGCGCGGATGCGCGTGGCGTTGCCGGGCAGGTACGGGATCGGGACCTCGTCGAAGTCCACGATCGCGACGCTGGACGGGTCCGCGCCGGCGGCGACGGCCCGGTCGACCGCTTCCTGCCGGGCCTCGTCGACCACGGCGGAGCGCTTGCCGTCGCTGATGGCGTAGACCTTGTCGACCTCGCCCGAGACCTGGGCGATCGCGGCGCCGATGGCGTTGGCCACGGAGTAGTGCTCGGGCCGGTGCACGGTGCCGAGTCCGGGCAGGGTGTCCGGCAGCAGCACGGAGCCGCCGCCGACGGCGACCACCGGGAGCGGGTCCGACGAGGTGCGCATGCGCTCCACGACGTCGGCGACGCGCTCGGCGATCACCGCGAGGGCTCGCTCGGCGACCTCGGCCGGCACCCCGGCGACACGCGAGGCGTCCCCGATCGCACCCCGACCGCCGCGGACGGCCACGTCGGTCGCGGTCAGGGTGTCGCCACCGAAGACGAGCCCCTCCTCGGTGAGCCGGTAGCCGACCGAGTCCGGTCCGACCAGGGCGCCGTCCGCGCGGACGCGGGAGCCACCCCCGATGCCGATCGACAGCACGTCGGGCATCCGGAAGTTCGTGCGGATGCCGGCGACGGCGACCTCGCCGGTGGCCTCGCGCGGGAACCCACCGGTCAGCACGCCGACGTCGCTCGTGGTGCCGCCGACGTCGACGACCGCGCAGGTGTCGAAGCCGGACAGCACGGCCGCGCCGCGCATCGAGTTCGTCGGTCCGGAGGCGAAGGTGGCGACCGGGTACCGACGGGCGTACTCGACGTCCATGAGCGTGCCGTCGTTCTGGCTGAGGAACAGGGGCGCGTCGATGCCGCTGCCGGCGACGGAACCGGACAGCCCGTCGACGATGCGCTCGGCGAGCTCACGCAGCGCGGCGTTGATGATCGTGGCGTTCTCGCGCTCGAGCAGGCCGATCCGGCCGATCTCGCTCGAGAGCGAGAACGCGACGTCCGGGCCGAGCTCGGCGGCCATGATCTCCTGTGCCCGCTGCTCGAACTCGTCGTTGATCGGCGAGAACACCGACGAGATCGCGATCGAGCGGATGCCGGCGGCGCCGATCGCCTCGGCGTGCCGCTTCAGCTCGTCCGGGTCGAGCTCCGAGATGACCCGGCCGTCGAACTCGTGGCCGCCGTGTGCCAGGAAGGCCCGACCCTGCACGGCACCGACCAGGTGCTCGGGCCAGTCGGTGAACGGCGGCAGGGATGCGGTCGCCGGCAGGCCGAGGCGGACGGCCGCGGTGGGGGCGAGCCCGCGGGCCTCGATGAGTGCGTTGATGAAGTGCGTGGTGCCGATCATCACGCCGTCGATGTCCGCCGAGGTGAAGTCGCGCTGCTCGCGCAGGCCGGCCAGTGCGGCGACGATCCCGGAGGTGACGTCCTGGCTGGTCGACCGCTTCACGGCCGCGGCGACCGTGCTGCCGTCCATCAGGACGGCGTCCGTGTTCGTGCCGCCGACGTCGATGCCGATGCGCATGGGGTTCCCTTCGGGGTGGTGCGTGCTGGTGGTGCGTGCTGGTGGTGCGTGCTCGAGTGGTGCTGGAGCGGGGGGCGGGCCGACCGTGCCGTGTCCGGATCAGGGAGCCGCGGCACGGTCGGCGGCCAGGTGGCGGTCGGCGAGGGAGCTGCCGACCGCCGGCTTCAGGGCGCCGGTGCGGGTGCCGGAGCGGTCGCCGGGGCCTCGCTGGTCGTGCCGCCGTCGACCGCTGCCGGTGCCTGTTCGGTGCGGCTGATCCCGACCCCGCGGACCCAGCCGGCCTTGCCGGCGATCACGTAGAGCACGAAGGCGATGACGACCGAGTTGATCGACGGGATGCCGACGGCGACGAAGTACCCGACCAGTGCGGCGACCGCCCAGATGACGAGCGTCGCGGGGACCCAGGTCGGGCTCGTCGCCGGGAGGCCCTCGCTCTCGCTGAGCTCGCGGCGCCAGCGCTTCACGACGAAGTACTCGGCGACCATGATCCCGGCGATCGGCGGGAACACGACGCCCAGCACGATGAGGAACGGGGTGAAGGCGTCGAGGAACCCGACCGCGGCGAGCACCGACCCGACGACACCCAGCACGAGGGTGACGACGCCGCGGTTCACCTTGCGGCCGAACACCACGTCGATGAAGTTCGTGACGCCGAGGCTCGAGCTGTAGATGTTCCAGTCGTTGATCTTGAACGTGCCGAGCAGGATCACGAGGATGCCGACCCAGCCGACGCTCGACGTGATGACGCGGGTGATGTCGGACGACCCGACGGCGTGGGCGAGCAGGACACCCGCGAGCCCGATGACGTACTCCCCCAGGGTGACGCCGAGCGCGGTCTGCTTCACGACGTCGCCGACCGAGCGGTTGAAGCGCGTCATGTCCGGCGTGATGACGGCGCCGACGATGAAGCCGCCCGCCACGAGCGTGGTGCCGGCGACGAAGCTCAGCTCGGGGCCGGCCGGGGCCTTCGCGGCGAGCTCGGCGATCGAGTGCCGGCTCAGCTCGACCGTGACCGCCCAGCCGACCAGGATCAGGAACAGCGGCACCGTGATGTTCGCGAGCCACTGCATCGAGTGGAAGCCGCGGAGCACGATCGCGGTGACCAGCAGGCCGAACACGAGCGACCACGCCCATGCCGGCAGGACCGGCAGGATCGCGACGAGGCCGGCGGCGGAGACACCCGACTGGATGCCGAACCAGCCGATCAGGCTCAGGCCGATGGCAAGCCCGACCAGTGCCGAACCGGCCTTGCCGAACCCGGTCCACCGGGCGATGACGGACGTGTTGAGACCTTCGCGCATGCCGATGATGCCCACGAAGACCGACACGATCTCCAGGATCACGGCGCCGAGGGTGATGGCCCAGAACGCCTGCCAGAAGCCCATGCCGAAACCGAGCGTGGCGCCGAGCAGGAACTGGGACAGTGCGGAGATCTGTCCGAACCGCTGCACTGCGACCTGGAACCAGCCGTAGCGGGCGGAGGCGGGGACACGGGACAGGGAGTGGTCGTCGACGACGACCGACGGGGCTGGTGGTGCTGACGCTGCACTGGCCATCGGATGCTCCTGGGGGAAGGGGTGCCGGCCGGGGCGACCGGGTTGGAGCAACCGTAGTGACGGCACAGGAGCGAGAGAACGTGCAGGATGTCGTTTCGAGCACGTGAATCAGTGCACGGTGCACAGCGGCATGGCTGAGAGAGCGACGAGGGCCCGTCAGAGATCCGGGAACGACGAAGGCCCCGCCGCAGTGCGACGGGGCCTTCTCAGATGTGCGCTCGAAGGGACTCGAACCCCCAACCTTCTGATCCGTAGTCAGATGCTCTATCCATTGAGCTACGAGCGCATCCGGTCTTGCGACCGATGCTGGCCTTGCGGCCGTGGAAGACTCTACAACAGGTGCGGCGCGGAACGCCAATCGAGCCGCGCCGCACGGAGTCCTCGGCGTGTCGCGCGGCTCAGACCACGGTCGGCTCCTCGTCGAACACCTCGGCGAGGAACACCTGCAGCGCCTGCCACGAGCGACGGTCGGCGCGCTCCTGGTACTGCGCACCGTGGTCCGGCGCGTCGGTGCCCGGCACCGCGAACGCGTGCATCGCACCCGAGTAGGTCACCACCTGCCAGTCGACCGACGGCACGGCACGCATCTCGTCCTGCCACTCGGCGACCTTCGTGTCCGGCACCATCGGGTCCGCTCCCCCGGTGAGCACGAGGAGCTTCGCCCGGATCGCGGACGCGTCGGACGGCTCGTGCACGATCAGGCCGCCGTGGAACGACACCGCACCGACCAGGTCGACACCGGTGCGGGCGAGTTCGATCGCACCGGACCCGCCGAAGCAGTACCCCATCACGACGATGCGCGAGTGGTCGACGTCGGGGTCCTCGCGCAGCCGGTCGAGCCCGGCGGTCAGCCGTGCGCGGAACAGCGGCAGGTCCTGGTAGTACGAACCCGCGACCTCGCCGGCGGTGTCGTCGCCGGGACGGACGCCCTTGCCGTAGACGTCGGCGCCGAAGGCGACGTAGCCGAGGCGGGCGAGCATGGTCACCCGGGCCTCGACGTGCTCGTTGACGCCGTGCCAGTCGTGGATCACGAGGACCGCGGGTCGAGGGCCCGACACGGCGTGGTCCTTCGCCAGCACACCGAGGAGTGCGGTGCCCTCGTGGTCGTAGCGGACGGGTTCGACGCGGACGTCGGAGCCAGCGGGAGCGGGGACGGTGGACAGGACGTCGTCGGTGGTCTTCACGTCACCGGACGCTACGCCGCGCGACCGGCGGACGGACGGGAGGTGCGTGGCGGGCCCGCCACGCGCCTCCCGTCGGCCACCTGGCCAGCAGGCCGACGCGGCGTCAGCAGTCGATGTTGTCCCAGCTCTCAGGACCGGCCGAGCCGGCCGCGTACTCGTCGAGCGGCGCCTTCCCGTCGCGCCACGCCTGCAGGAACGGCTCGACGACCTTCCAGCCCTGTACAGCACTGTCGCCGCGCACCGACAGGGTCGCGTCCCCCTCGAGCACGCCGGCGAGGACCTCGCCGTAGGCGCTGAGCCGACCCGGGTTGAAGGTCACCGACAGGGCCGTGTGGTCGATCGTGTACGGGTCGCCCGGGCCGTTCACGTTGAGCTCGAGCTGCATCTCGTCGGGGGCGATCCAGATCCGCAGCTTGTCCGGCCGCTCGGCACCGGTCAGGCCGTTCGGCACGTGCGGCGAGTCCTTGAAGGTGATGACGATCTCGCGCCGCTGCTGCTCGAGCGCCTTGCCGGAGCGCAGTGTGAAGGGCACGCCGGCCCACCGCCAGTTCGCGACCTCGAGGGTCAGCTGCGCGAGGGTCTCGGTGCCGAGCGACGGGTCCACGCCGTCCTCGTCGACGTAGGACGGCAGTTCGCGGTCGCCGATCGTCCCCGCCGTGTACCGCGCTCGCTTGCCGGCGGCGACGACGTCCCCGCCCCACGGCCGTACGGCGCGGAGCACGAGCTCCTTCTGCGTACGGAGGTCGTCGGCGTCGATGGACGCCGGGGCCTCCATCGCGACGACGGCCATCACCTGCAGCAGGTGGCTCTGGATCATGTCGACCAGCGCACCGGCCTTGTCGTAGTAGCGCGCTCGGCCCTCCAGCCCGAGGGTCTCGTCGTAGACGATGTCGACGCGGTCGACGTGCGCCGACGAGAGCAGCGGCTCGATGATGCGGTTCGCGAAGCGCAGTCCGAGCAGGTTGAGGACCGTGGAGCGACCGAGGAAGTGGTCGACGCGGTGGATCCGCTCCTCGGGCAGGAACGAGTGCAACACGTCGTTGAGGTGCTCGGCGCTCTCGGCGTCGGTGCCGAACGGCTTCTCGAGCGCGAGGCGTGTGCCCGACGGCAGGTCGAGGCCCTTCAGGACGGCGCAGCTCTGCTCGGTCACGGCCGGCGGGAGCGCGAAGTAGATCGCCGGGTCGTGGTCGCACGCGTCGAGCAGTGCCTCGAGGTCGTCGGCGTCGGTGACGTCCGCCTTGCGGTAGGTCGAGGCCTCGATGACCTCGACGAGCCGCCTGCTGAGCTTCTCGCCGCCGTCGTGGGCGCCCTCGTCCTCCTCGTTCTTCGACGCCTGCGCGTTCTCGAACGACGTGCGCACCTGCGCCTTCCAGTCCGCGTCCGAGATGTCCTCGACCCCCGCCCCGACGAGCTGGACCTCCCAGTCGTCCTTGACCTCGAGGAGGGTGGCGAGACCGGGCAGCAGCAGGCGCTTGGACAGGTCGCCGCTGGCTCCGAGGATGAGCAGGCTGGTCTGGAGGCTCGACATGCCCCCGACGGTACTCACGCGTTCCGGCACGCGGCCGGGTTGCGTCGGTACGGTGGGGCGAGGCCGGCGCGAGGGAGCACCATGAGCAGTGGGTACGGAGGGCGGCGCATCCGCGTCGCCGTGGTCGGCACCGGGATGATCGCCGGGGTGCACGCCCGGGCTGCACGGGCCGCGGGCGCCGAGGTCGTCGGGGTGCTCGGGCGGACGCCGTCCCGCTCGGAGCAGGTCGCCGCACAGCTCGACGTGCCCCGCGGCTACGCGTCGCTCGACGAGGTGATCGCCGACGCCCCCGACGTCGTGCACGTCTGCACGCCGAACGACCAGCACCACCCGCAGTCGATGGCGGTGATCCGTGCCGGCATCAACGTCGTGTGCGAGAAGCCCCTCGCGATCAGCGCCGAGCAGGCCGCCGAGCTCGTGGCCGCCGCCGACGAGGCCGGCGTGGTCGCCACCGTGCCGTTCGTGTACCGCTACCACCCGGCGGTCCGCGAGATCCGGGGGCGCATCGCCGCCGGCGAGCTCGGACGACTGCTCGCCGTGCACGGCCACTACCTGCAGGACTGGATGCTCGACGAGGACGCCTCGAGCTGGCGCGTCGACGCGGGCGCCGGCGGGGTGTCCCGCGCGTTCGCAGACATCGGCTCGCACTGGTGCGACCTGGTCGAGTTCGTCACGGGAGAGCCGTTCCGGTCGGTGAGCGCGGCGACCGACATCGTCTACCCGACCCGCCCGGCGGCGTCCGGCCCGTCGTTCTCCGGCTCGCCGGACCCCGACCCGGTCGCCGACGCCGGGCGGCGGGACGAGGTGACGACCGAGGACACCGCGGTCGCCACCTTCCGCACGGCCGCCGGACGGATCGGCAACGTCGTCATCTCGCAGGTCGCGGCGGGACGGAAGAACCGGCTGTGGTTCGAGGTGGACGGCACCCTCGGTTCGGCGGCGTTCGACCAGGAGCAGCCCGAGACCGCGTGGTTCGGGAACGAGCGCGGCGCGCAGATCGTCGTCCGCGACCCGTCGCAGGGCGTGCCGGACCAGCGGCGCCTGGCGGTCGTGCCGGCCGGGCACCCGCAGGGGTACCTCGACGCCTTCGCGGCCTTCGTCGCCGACACCTACGCCGCGGTCCGTGCCGAGGGCGACCGGTCGGCCTGGCCCGAGGGACTCCCGACCTTCGCCGACGGCGCCCGGGCTGCGTCCGTGATCGAGACCGTCGTGGCCAGCGCCGCCGACGGCACCTGGCGCCCCATCCCTTGACCGTCCGCACCGGGACCTGAGCGCGTACAGGAACGGCCGAGCACGGTGGGTGCATGAGCACGACCGTGAGCGACTTCGTCATCGACCGCATCAAGGCATGGGGCGTCTCGCGCGTGTTCGGCTACCCGGGCGACGGGATCGGCGCGTTCGACGGGGCGCTCGGCAAGGCCGACGGCAGCGAACGCGAGCTCGAGTACGTCCGCCCGACGCACGAGGAGATCGCCGCGCTGATGGCGACCGCGCACGCGAAGTTCACCGGCGAGGTCGGGGTCTGCGTCGCGACCTCGAGCCCCGGCGCGTTCCACCTGCTCAACGGCCTGTACGACGCGCAGATGGACAACCAGCCGGTCGTCGCGATCGTCGGGCAGCAGGGCCTGGCATCGATCGGGTCGTTCACCCAGCAGGAGTCGAACCTCGAGCGTGTGTTCGCCGACGTCGCCTGCTACGTGGAGACCGTCGCCACGCCGGACGCGGTCGGCGTCGTGGTCGACACGGCGTTCCGCACCGCGATGCTCCGGAAGCAGCCGGCGGTCGTCGTGCTCCCCCACGACGTGCAGGCGATGGCGTACGAGGCCCCGGCCGCCGAGCACTGGGTGTCCCGGTCGAGCGACGTCGCCCCGTCGACCCGCATCGTCCCGCCGCAGGACCAGGTCGCCCGCTTCGCCGAGATCCTGAACGCCGGGGAGCGCGTGACGTTCCTGGTGGGCGCCGGTGCGCGCGGCGCCACGGACCTGGTGCTCGAGGCCGCCGAGAAGACCGGTGCGGGCATCATCACGGCGCTCCGCGGCAAGGACGTCGTGCCCTCCGACGTGCCGTACCACACGCAGCAGGTCGGGCTCCTCGGCTCGCGCCCGAGCCTGACGCAGATCAAGGAGTGCGACACGATCGTGCTCCTCGGCTCGAACTACCCCTACGGCGAGTACCTGCCGGCCTCCGGCCAGGCGCGCGGGGTGCAGGTCGACATCAAGCCCGAGCAGATGGGCCTGCGGTACCCGACGGAGCTCAACCTCTGGGGCGACGTCGGCGCGACGCTCGAGGCGGTCATGCCGCTGCTGCGGGACAAGCAGGACACTGCGTGGCAGGAGAAGCTCGCCGGCGAGATGCGCGAGTGGGAGGCGGAGATGCACC
This sequence comes from Curtobacterium sp. HSID17257, assembly GCF_003989515.1. Classification (GTDB taxonomy): domain Bacteria; phylum Actinomycetota; class Actinomycetes; order Actinomycetales; family Microbacteriaceae; genus Curtobacterium. The sequence goes on along the minus strand of NZ_RBLU01000088.1, from coordinate 2,943 downwards.
GCCAGGCCGAGGTCGCGTACGACGACGGCGTCAACCCGCGTCGCGTCATCCGCGCCGTGAACGAGCGGCTGCCGGAGGGCGTCACCGTCACCTGCGACGCCGGGACCACGGCCGACTGGTACGGCCACCACATCCGGCTCCGCCGCGGCATGCACGGCGACATGTCGGGCCGACTGGCGACGATGCTCGCCGCGATGCCGTACGCCGTCACCGCCAAGTTCGCCTTCCCGGACGCCCCGGCGGTCTGCACCATCGGCGACGGCGCCTTCCAGATGCTCGGCATGAACGAGCTCATCACCGTGAAGAAGTACATGGCCCAGTGGCCGAACCAGCAGCTCGTCATCGTCGTCATGCACAACGACGACCTCGGCCAGGTCTCGTGGGAGATGCGGACCGAGGACGGCAACCCGATGTGGTCCGGCTCACAGGACGTCGAGTCGATGGACTACGCCGGGTACGCGCGGCTGCTCGGCTTCGAGGGCATCGCGGTCCGCGCTGACGGCGAGGTCGAGGCGGCGGTCGAGCGGGCGTTCGCGAACCCGGGCGTGACGCTCATCGACGCCTACGTCAGCCGCAACGTGCCGCCGCTGCCGCCGCACATCACCGCCGAGTACGCCGTCAACACCGCGAAGAGCCTGCTCAAGGGCGACCCGGCGGAGCTCGGCGTCATCAAGGACTCGGCGAAGGCGATGGCGGCCGAGGCGGTCGAACGGGTCAAGGGCGCACTCGGGCGCGACTTACGCCGTGACTGCGTCGACGCCTGTCCCCCGAACGGGAGGAACGTCCCCCGTGGTGTGAACAACGCGTGACGTGTTGCGGCAACACCTGGCGCGTTGCCTGTGCGGTTTCGTAGGTTCGGCGCCGATGAACGCTCACACTCCCCCGCGTCGCCGGCGCCTGGCCGGGGCCGCCGCCCTGGTCGCCGCCGGCGTCCTCACCGCCCTGACAGTCCCGTCCGCCGCCCTCGCCGCCGAGGGCGACACGACGATCGACCTGTACAACGTCAACGACTTCCACGGCCGCATCGCGAAGTCGATCTCCCAGACCGACGGCAAGCCGACCCCGCGCGACGGCGACGCCGCCGGCGCGGCCACCCTCGCCGGAGCGCTCGAGCAGCTGCGCGGCGCCGACCCCTCGACGTCCGCCTTCGTCAGCTCCGGCGACAACATCGGTGGTTCGACCTTCGAGTCCTTCATCCAGGACGACCAGCCGACCATCGACGTCCTCAACCAGATGGACCTGTCGGTCAGCGCCATCGGCAACCACGAGCTCGACAAGGGCCAGGACGACCTGCGCGACCGCGTGATCGGCGGCCAGGGCGAGGGCGTCCGTGCGGCACAGTGGGACTACGTCTCCGCGAACATCCTCGACTCGACGACGGGCAAGCCCGCGTTCCAGCCGTACTCGATCCAGGAGATCAGCGGCAAGCGTGTCGGCTTCATCGGCGCGACGGTCGATCTGGTCGGCCAGGGCCTCGTCGCCCCGGACGGCATCGCGGGCCTCGAGATGGGCGACATCACGACCGAGGTGAACAAGGTCGCCGCCCAGCTCACCGACGGTGACACGGCGAACGACGAGGCCGACGTGCTCGTGCTGCTCGTGCACGACGGCGCGGAGTCGCCCACGCCGGTCACGCCGTCGTCCAGCACGGACTTCGCCCGCGCGGTCTACGGCGTCACCCCGAAGGTCTCGGCGATCCTCTCCGCGCACACCCACCAGACGTACGCGTACTCGGTCGTCCCGACCGGCGGCACCGTCGCCCGTCCGGTGATCCAGACCGGCTCGTACGGCTTCAACCTCGGCCACGTGCGACTCACGGTCGCCGCGGACGGTACCGTGACCGCAGCGGCGCCCGAGAACCTGCGCCTGGTCGACGGCACGTACACGCCGGACCCCGCCGTCCAGGCGACCGTCGACGCCGCCGTGAAGGAGGCCGACCGTCTCGGCGCCGTCGAGCTCGGCACGGTGGACCGTGACCTCGAGCGCGCCGTGCAGTCGCCGAACGCAGAAGGACTGCGCAGCGAGAACCGGGGCGGCGAGTCCACCCTCGGCAACTTCGTCGCCGAGGTCCAGCGCGACCAGACCCAGCGCCAGGGCTCGCAGATCGCCTTCATGAACCCGGGCGGCCTCCGCGCCGACATCGCCTCCGGTGCGGTCACCTACAAGGAGGCCGCGGTCGTCCAGCCGTTCGCGAACACGCTCGTCGTGCTCGACCTGACCGGCGACCAGGTCCGCCGCGCCCTCGAGCAGCAGTGGCAGCCGACCACCGCGAGCCGCCCGTTCCTCAAGCTCGGCGCCTCCGCCGGCTTCAGCTACACGTACGACCCGCTGGCCTCGGCCGGCGAGCGCATCACGAGCATGACGCTCGACGGCCAGCCGATCGAGGCCGACCGCACCTACAAGGTCACGGTGAACTCGTTCCTCGCGACCGGCGGCGACAACTTCGGCGCCTTCACGGAGGCAGCCGCCAAGCAGGACAGCGGCATGGTCGACCTCGAGGCGCAGGTCCAGTACTTCCGCGCGCACCCGACCGTCGCCGTCCAGGAGGACCAGCGGTCCGTCGGCGTCCGGGTCTCCGAGGCACCGACCGGCGGCTTCGGCCCCGGTGACGCCGTCCGCATCGACCTGTCGTCCCTGACCTTCAGCAACGCGGCCGACCAGGGCGGCACCGTCTCGGTCAGCGCCGGCGGTCAGGAGCTCGCGACCGCCGACGTCGACACCACGGTCGTGGACACCACCGACGAGCAGGGTCGCGCGACCCTCGAGTTCACCGTGCCGGGTGCGCCCGACGCGAACACGGAGCCGACCGCCCCGACGACCGCTGCCCGGGTCGCCGCCCTCGCCGCGCCGACCGCCACGACCGACGAGCCGCTCGTCCTCACCCTGCCGAACGGGCAGACCGTGACCCTCGCGGTCACGATCCCGGTCGAGGCGGCCGTCGAA
>NZ_RBLU01000007.1 GCF_003989515.1 Curtobacterium sp. HSID17257 | reverse complement strand
CAGTGTTCCGGTGGTCATAGCGAGAGGGAAACGCCCGGTCACATTCCGAACCCGGAAGCTAAGCCTCTCAGCGCCGATGGTACTGCAAGGGGGACCTTGTGGGAGAGTAGGACGCCGCCGGACTCAAACTCCAGCAACACCAGGAAACCCCTGACCGTGATCGGTCAGGGGTTTCCTGCGTTAACGGGGAACTTCTCTTGTCGAGGCTGATGCTGTTCCGTGTTGCAGGCTCCTCGAGCCGTCGGACAGGATGGTCGTGTGGGGGGACCGGTGATCGTGATGCTCGTCGGGGCGGTGTGCGTCGTGTTGGGAGCGCTTGCGTACGCCGGACTCTGGCGTTCGTGGGTCCACTGGAACGCGACGACGCAGGTCTTCGGCTTCGGGTGGCTCGGGTTGTCGATGCTCTCCTTCGGTGCTGCGTTGACCCAGTTCGACGGGCCCTTCCTGGCCCTGGCCGGTGTCCTCATGATCGTGTACGTCGTGTCCGGCATCATCGGGTTCTGCCTCATGCTCGGCATGCTGCGCTGGGCGACCCCGCGCTGGTACCGCGATCGGACACGACGATGATGAGCGGGAAGCCGACGCTGCCGTGGCCGGACGTCCGGTGGGACCGCTTGGCGATCGTCGGCGGCCTTGTGTTCGAGGTTCCGGACGACTGGACAGCGGTCGCGGGGCCGGGAGCGGTCGAGCTCGCACGTGCCGGGTCGACCATCACCCTGCGTCACGTCCAGGCGCGTGGTGCCGACCCTGCTGTCGGGTTCGCTGCCGTGGCAGCGGACGACCCCGACGCGCTGCTCATCGAAGGCGCTCCGGAGCGGTTGACCGTCCTACGGAGCACCGGGACGATCCTAGACGTTCGGTGCGGAAGTGTCGGGTCGACAGCGGTGCGCATCACCTCCCGCGGGCCGGTCGACGAGTGGCCGCTGGCGGTGCAGGTCGTCGACGAGGTCCTGCGGTCGCGATGGTCGACCGCCTCGGTGGAGCGATCAGCAGAGATCCCGCCGGCAGACCGCGTCATCGGCACAGACACCACGAGCGGCGGTGCCGCGTCGGAGGGGCGTGATCGTGCGGCCGCGCTGCTCACGGTCCGTGGGCCGGACGGGTTGTTCGAGCACCTCGTGCAGGTGGAGGACCGCGGTGTCGTCCCCGGACGGATCCGACGGTCGAACGTGGGCACGGCTGCTCGCGCTGCCGGCCTCACAGGACGCTTCGGCGCGCTGACGGCCGCCGGTACCGCGCTGCTGCGTCCGGCGCACGCCCCGGAGGACCTGCTCGTCGTCGAATGCCGGACACGCGACGTCGTGACGAGGCGATGGCGCGCGTGGTTCAAGGAGGGTTCGGCACTCGTCGTCGAGGACGGCGTCGGGCACAGCGCGACGGGCGTGATCCCGCACGGGCAGCTCAGCCGGCAGCTCCTCGCGCGGTTCGGCGTCGATCCGAGCTGGGTGATCGAGGACCAGGAGCCGGCGACGGTCCCGCTCGCCGCCCTGGACGATCGTGACGGTCCGTGCCCGAGCGAGGTCGGGTGGATGCAGGCTGCGTGGCCCGTCCGCGACTGGCACACCGTCCGAGGGTGGGGCGAGCGCCGGCAGTTCGCCGTGCTGTCGATCGTGGTGCCGGGCATCGGTGTCTTCGACCGCGAGATCGACGGCGACACGGTCACCATGCGGCCGTCCTCGCCGGCGGCGTTCGCGCGGGACGTCGTCCGGTTCCTGACGGTCGATCGGCGCGACCTGGCCTGAGCGCAGGCGTCTGCCGCGCCTCAGCGCAGCAGTCCGAGCTCCATCGCGCGGGTGACCGCCCGGGTGCGGTCGTTCACGCCGAGCTTCTCGAACACGTGCCCGAGGTGCGTCTTCACCGTGGTCTCGCTGACGAAGAGCGTGCGGCCGATGGCGGGGTTCGAGTTCCCCTGCGCCACGAGCTCGAGTACCTCGAGCTCGCGCGGACTCAGCGCCGGCCCGACCGGGGCCTTCGCGGTGGTCCGGCGCACGAGCGCCGCGGCTGCTGAGGGTGCGAGGGCTGTCTCGCCCCGGGCGGTCGCGCGCAGCCCGGCGAGGATCTCCGACTCGGGCGCCGCCTTGAGCAGGTAGCCCGAGGCGCCGGCCTCGATCGCCGCCAGGATCTGGTCGTCGGACTCGTACGTGGTCAGGATGAGCACGCGGATGCCCGGCTCACGCGCGAGGATGCGCGCCGTCGCCTCGTCCCCGTTGCACCCGGGCATGCGCAGGTCCATGAGCACGACGTCGGGGCGCTCGGCCAGGACGGTCGCGACGGCTTCGTCACCGTCGCTGGCCTGGCCGATCACCCGGACGTCGTCGGCGTCCTGCAGCAGGGCGACGATGCCCGCGCGGACGATGGGGTGGTCGTCCGCCACCACGACCCGGATCACCGTGCCGCTCCCGTGGCGGTCGGCTGCGCCGGTGCGGACTGGAGGCTCGGCTCGGCTCCGGTGGGCACGGATGCCTCGACCACGGTGCCGGTCCCCGGCGCCGACCGCACGACGCACGTCCCGCCCGCCAGGGCCAGCCGGTCGCGGAGCCCGCGCAGGCCGTGCCCGGCGGTCGGAGCGTCGGCGTCGAAGCCGACGCCGTCGTCCTCGACACGGAGGACGGTGCGCGGACCGTCCACGTGCAGTGCGACGCGGGCCGAGGCCGCACGGGCGTGCGCGCGGACGTTGGCCAGGGCCTCCTGTCCGACGCGGAGCAGGACCACCTGCGCGTCGCGGTCGAGCGGGCAGTCCGGGGCATGGACCACGACCGGGATGCCGGTCTCGCGGGTGAAGCGCTCACCGAGCCGGTGCAGTGCAGCGCCGAGGCGGTCGCTGGCGACCCCGGCTGCGCCAGCCGCGACCAGGACCCGTGATTCCTCGAGCGCGGTCCGGGCGGACTCCTCGAGCACGGCGAGGCGCTCCCCGAGCCGGTCGGGCCGGTCGGCGGCGAGGTCGGCGCGTGCCCGTTCGGTGAGCATGACGATGCCGGCGAGGTCCTGCGCCACGGTGTCGTGGAGCTCGCGGGCCAGGCGTTCCCGTTCGCTCGTGACGCCGGCAGCGCGGTTCGCCTCGGCGAGGGACTGCTGCGTCGCCTCGAGCTGCTCGATGAGCCTGCGGCGCTCGTCGGACAGCCGTGCGATCCGGGAGATCCAGAGCCCGAGCGCGCACGCGCCGAGGACGCTGATCGCTTCGATGATGATCGTGCCGGCGAGGGCGTCCGGGCCGGATGCGATCTGCAGGCCGACGCCCGACGCGATGCCGATGGCGACCGAGACCCAGACGGCGGTGCGGATGCGCTCGACCTGGCACCATGCCACGGGGAACAGGACGGACTGGACGAACGCGGTGCTCGGCACGACCGCGGGCAGCACGAGGGCGACGACCACGAGCAACGGCACGAAGGCTGCTGCGGCGCGGGGTTCGTCGTACCCACGCCAGCCGTACGTCACGTACGCCAGGGTGAGCAGCCCGAGGGCGACGAAGGCCGGCCAGCGTGACGGCCAGGGCGACCAGTCGGTCGCTGCGATCACCGACACGAGCGCGACAGCGACTGCTACCGCGACGTGCAGTCCCCAGTTGCGGTGCCTGGTGATCCGGTCCATGCCGACAGCATCCCATCGAGTGCGGCCGGTGCGGGCGTTCTCCACAGGCACGATCAGGAGTCCCGTCGGTTCCACCGGAACGTCAGGAGGCACGCGACGGTACCGACGACCAGCCATGCTGCCAGGACGAGGGCTCCGAGTCCGAGGTGCCACGCGCCTCCCGGCTCGCCGGACGCGAACGCGTCCGGCAGGAAGACCGAGCGCATCCCCGATGCCATCCAGCGCAGCGGGAAGACGCCCGCGACGGTCTGCAGCCAGTCGGGCAGCTGGGTGAAGGGGAGGTACACGCCGGAGATGAACTGCAGGACCAGGACGATCGGGACGACCGTGGCGGTGGCGCGGCGGCCCTCACGGGGGAGCGCCGAGATCGCGATGCCGAGGACGCTCGCCGTCGCGACACCCAGGAGCATGATCCCGGCGAACCGGGCCCACGCACCGCCGTCGGTCGGCAGGTCGACGCCGAACACGAGGCTCGCGACGACGAGGAGCAGCGCGGTCTGGACGATCGAGGTGACGAGGACCATGCCGATCTTGCCGACGAAGTAGCTCACGACCGGCAGCGGGGTGCCGCCGAGCCGCTTGAGCGTGCCGTCGCTGCGCTCGCCGGCGATGTCCACGCCGAGTGCCTGCGTGCCGGAGAGCAGGAAGCCGGTGGCGACGAGTCCGGGCAGGTAGTACGTGGCGTAGTCGACGCTGACGCTCGGGCCCGCCTGGATGTCGTCGGCGCTGCTGAACGCCACCGAGAACAACGCGAGCATGACGATCGGGAAGAGGAAGGTGAAGAAGACCGAGTCCGGTGCGCGGAAGTACGACCGGAGCTCGTACGCGATGCGGTGGGCGCCGAGGCTGATGCTGACTGCGGGGTTCATGCTGCGTGCTCCGAGATCATGGTGAGGTAGACGTCCTCGAGCGAGGGGCGGACGACCTCGAGCGCGTGCATCGGGGTCGTGGTGCTCCGGACCAGTGCGGTCGGGTCGGCCGTCCGGCGCTCGTGGGGCGCGCCGGTGTCGTCCTGCCACCGGACGATCGGGGTGCGTGCGTCCTGTCCGCCGATCGCGTCGATGGGTGCGACGTCGAGCAGTCGGCCGCCGGCGAGCACGGCAGCGCGGTCCGCGAGGTGCGCCGCTTCGTCGAGGTAGTGCGTGGTGAGCAGGACGGTGGTGCCCTCGGCGCTGACGCTCCGGATCAGCTGCCAGAACTGCCGACGGGCCTCGGGGTCGAAGCCGGTGGTCGGCTCGTCGAGGAACAGGACCTCGGGCCGTCCGATGATCCCGAGGGCGACGTCGACGCGGCGGCGCTGTCCTCCGGAGAGGCGGCTGATGCGCGTGTTCCGCTGGGCCTCGAGTCCGGTGGCGGCGAGGAGTTCGTCCACGGGGCGGCTGCGGGGGTACAGGTGGCGGAAGTGCTGCAGCTGTTCGGCGACGGTGACGTTCGGGGACTCCCCGCTGGTCTGCAGGACGATGCCGACGCGGGCGTTGTGGGTGCGGCTGGCGTGCGCGGGGTCGTGCCCGAGGACCCGGACCTCGCCGCCGGTGCGGGAGCGGAAGCCCTCGAGGATCTCGACCGTGGTGGACTTGCCGGCGCCGTTCGGGCCGAGCAGCGCGAAGGTCTCGCCGGGCTCGATCGTGAAGGAGACGTCGTCGACGGCGGTCTTCCCGCCGGGGTACTGCTTCGTCAGGTGCTCGACCGTGACGGCCGGTGTGGTGGACATGTGTCCAGCCTGACGGGTGGGTGGGCTCCGGCGGATCGGAGGGGCGGGCGGAGGTGCATCCTCCGATCGGAGGATGTCGCGACTTTCTCGCATCACACCTGCGTGCATAATCCTGAGGTGTCTTACCCACTGTGGAGCTACTTCCCTCGGAACGCTCGCCCTGAGCGTTGGGCTGAGAGCCTCTGCGCCTCCGTTGGCGAGCATCGGGCTGCTCTCGACACCACGGTGCAGCTCAAGGCAGGCATGACTCGACCGACCAGCGACGGTGTCCTCGAGGTGCTGCGTCCAGACATGGAGGCACTCGGTTACCGTGTCGAGTCAGGGAAAGCTCGGGGTCAACGCATCGAACGCCCGGTCCTCTTCGGTGAGAACGGCCATCCGGAAGTCACGTATGAGATCGACGCGTTCCACGACGCACTCGGCATCGCGGTCGAGGTGGAAGCCGGGCGCGGTGCAATGAGCAACGCGGCGTACCGAGACATCATCCGGGCCTCGCTGCTTCTCGACGCAGAATACTTCGTGCTCATGATGCCGCTTTCGTACAGCTATAAGAGTGGCGGCAGAGCGCTTTCGACGGAGGCCTACTCCAAGACGCGCGAGCAACTGTCCGCGATCTACGCCTCGCAGCGGCTCCGACTGCCCTTCAAGGCTGTCCTGCTCATCGGGTACTGATCCTGAGAGACCTGCCGCGGCTGGCGGTCTGCGAAATTGGGTAACTCGTGATCATCGGCGTCGTGACGATCGTGGTGTTCTGACTTCAGGTGCGGAGCACCAGGATCGTCAGCCGTCGGGTGGTGAACCGCCTGCGGCGGCTCGTGGCCAGAGTCGCGACCGGGCACGGAGCTCACGGAAGGGAGGCGCGGGGCGGCCTGGTGACGCGCCTCCCGTCCGTCAGCTCCCCAGTGCCGCCCGCAGGTACGGAGCGGTCCGGCTCGCGGCGGCTGCCGCGACCTCGCTCGGGGTGCCCGACGCGACCACCTGGCCGCCCTCGTCGCCGCCGGCAGGGCCCATGTCGATGACGTGGTCCGCCTGCGCCACGACCGACATCACGTGCTCGACCACGACGACGGTGTTCCCTGCGTCGGTCAGCCGCTGGAGCTGGGCGGTGAGGAGCTCGACGTCCGCCGGGTGCAGGCCCGTGGTCGGCTCGTCGAGCAGGTACAGCGTGTGACCGGTCCGGGCGCGCTGGAGTTCGGTGGCGAGTTTGATGCGCTGGGCCTCGCCGCCGGAGAGCTCGGGCGCGGGCTGACCGAGCCGGAGGTAGCCGAGGCCGACGCTCCGCAGGGCCTCAAGCGCGCGAGCGGCGGCGGGCAGGCCGGCGAGGACGTCCGACGCGTCGTCGACGGTCATGCCGAGGACGTCCGCGATGGTCGACCCGTTCCGACGGACCTCGAGCGTCTCGGCGTTGTACCGGGCGCCGTGGCACTCCGGGCACGGCGCCCAGCTGCCCGGCAGGAACAGGAGCTCGACCGAGACCGAGCCCTCGCCCTGGCAGACCTCGCAGCGACCGCCCTCGACGTTGAACGAGAACCTGCCGGCGGTCCAGCCGCGCTCCCGAGCGTCCTCCGTCGCCGCGAAGGCCTGGCGCACCGCGTCGAACATGCCCGTGTAGGTCGCGAGGTTCGAGCGGGGCGTCCGGCCGATCGGCTTCTGGTCGACCTCGACCACGCGGGACACGAGCGGGTGCTGCGTAGCGACCGTCGGCAGGACGCCGCCGACGAGCGACGACTTGCCGGAGCCCGAGACGCCCGTGACGGCGGTCATCACTCCGAGGGGTAGGTCGACGTCGAGCCCGTTGCCCGTGTCGCCACGAAGGTTGTGCAGGGTGAGGTCACGGAGCTCGAGCGTTGCCACGGGTTCCCGCTGCTCGTGCTCGACGGGCGAGGTCCGGGGCTGCAGGTAGCGCCGTGTCACGCTCTCGGGGACGTCGGCGAGCCCCTCGGGCGGCCCGCTGTAGAGCACGCGTCCACCTCCCGAACCGGCACCCGGGCCGACGTCGACGATCCAGTCCGCTCGCCGGACGATGTCCATGTCGTGCTCGACCACGAAGACGCTGTTGCCGCTCGCGCGGAGGTCGTCGAGCACCTGCACGAGGGACTCAGCATCGGCAGGGTGCAGCCCAGCGCTCGGCTCATCGAGCACGTAGACGACGCCGAACAGCCCCGACCGGAGCTGCGTCGCGATGCGCAGGCGCTGCGTCTCACCGGGGGAGAGCGTCGGCGTCGCACGGTCGAGCCCGAGGTACCCGAGGCCGAGTCCGACGAGCACCTCGACCCGGCCGAGCAGGTCCGCCGCGATCGACTTCGCGACCTCGGACCGTTCCCCGGACGTCACCCGGCTCTGCGCGGGCGACGGGTCGGTCAGTGTCGCAGCCGGTCGGAGGACCTCGGCGACCTCGGACAGCGGCAGCGCGTTGAACTCCGCGATGGAGTGGCCGCCGAACGTCACCGCGAGGGCTGCCCGGGTCAGCCCGGAGCCGTGGCAGAGCTGACACGGGCCGGACTCGACGAAGCGCAGGGCCTTGTTCCGCTGCGTCTCGCTCTGCGAGTCGGCGAGGGTGTGCAGCGTGTACTGCCGTGCGCTCCAGAACCGGCCCTTGTACGGCTTCGCCACCCGGTCGCGCTTGGGGTGGACCTCGACGACGGGCTGCTCCTCGGTGAAGAGCAGCCAGTCGCGGTCCGCCTGCGGCAGCTCCCGCCACGGACGCTCGATGTCGTAGCCGAGCACCGCCGTCACGTCGCGGAGGTTCTTGCCCTGCCAGGCACCGGGCCACGCGGTGATCGCGCCGTCGCGGATGGACAGCGACGGGTCGTGCACCGCCGAGGCCTCGGTGACCTCGTGCGCGGTGCCGAGTCCGTGGCAGCGCGGACAGGCACCGGCGACCGTGTTCGGCGAGAACGAGTCCGAGTACAGCTGCTCGGCGCCCTCGGGGTAGGTCCCGGCGCGCGAGTAGAGCATGCGCACCGAGTTGCTCAGTGTCGTCAGGGTGCCGACGGTCGAGCGGGTGCTCGGGGCTCCGCGGCGCTGCTGCAGTGCCACGGCCGGGGGCAGGCCCGTGATCGAGTCGACGTGCGGGGTCGAACCCTGCGCGATGAGCCGCCGGGCGTACGGGGCGACGGACTCGAGGAACCGACGCTGTGCCTCGGCGAAGACCGTGCCGAAGGCCAGGCTGGACTTGCCGGAGCCGGAAACACCGGTGAAGGCGACGATGCGGTCGCGGGGGATGTCGACGTCGACGTCCTGCAGGTTGTGCTCACGGGCGCCACGGACGCGGATGAACCCGTCGGACGACGACGGCTGGTCGGCAGGGTGGTGCGGGGCGGGCATTCGTTCGAGCGTAGGCGGAACCGTCGGCTGGTGTTCCGGACGGGAGGCGCGGGGCGGGCTGGTCACGCGCCTCCCGTCCGGTGGGTACGGTGGTCGTGGGGAACGGGGGATCGATGGTCGACGACGTCGCGTGGTCGCCGCCGAGGCGGCGGAACGGCATTTGGTGGATCGTGGCGAGCGGGCTGCTGCTGCCCGCCGGGTGGGTGATGTGGCTGCTGGTCGCGCTCGCCGGGTACAACGGCGCCGGGAACTCGACGCACACGCTCTCGAACCAGACGATCGGGAGCATCGTCGTCACGGTGGTGTGCGCCGGGGTGCCGCTGGCAGGGATCGTCGTGCTGCTGGTGCAGCGGCGGCGGAACCGGTCGGTGACGCTGGTCGGGCCGATCGGCTGCGCGGTGTTCGCGGTCCTCGCGGCCGTGTCGCTCGGGTACCCGACCGTCGGGATCGCGCAGAGCTGGGCGGCGGAGGAGGAACAGCGGGCGCAGCCTCCGACCGCGCTCGAGACGAGCCGGACGCAGGCGCAGGCCGAGCAGGACCTGACGGCCGTGGGAGAGCGCGCGGTGCGGGCGATGGGCGCAGACTTCGGCTCCGGGGAGGTCGGGCAGTACACCGCGGCGTGCCCCCTGTCGAACCTCGACCAGGGCACGCAGTACCGGTGGCGGTGGTCCGCCTCCTCGGTGCCGGAGGACGACCCGCGATCCGAGGCGGAGCGCGAGGCCGACGAACTGCCGGCGGCGGAGCTCGAGCAGCGGATCGCTCCCGTGCGTGACGTCTTCCGTGACGCCGGACTCCGGGACGCGGACCCGCTCGGCTGGGACGTCCGAGGATACGGGGACGGATGGCTGCACGAGGCGTACGCCGGGGTGACCGAGGTCTCGGGTGAGGTGGACCTCGAGACGACCTGTCTGGCGGGCGGTCCGGGCGACGGGTACGACGAGGATGAGTGAGCACGTGTCTGCCGGTGCGCCGGGACGTCGGGCACCCGCCGGCGTCTGGATCGCGCTCGTGGTGGCTGTCGGCTGCACCGCGTACGAGATGCTCGCGGGTGCGCTCGTCGAGTGGACCGGGCTCGGCTTCGTGCCGCTGCTGCTCGTGCCGCCGCTCTACCTGACGGCGATCCTGCTGCTGATCTGGGTCGGGCAGCAGGGGATCCGAGTGGCGCGGACGCTGGCGGTCGTCGTGGGGATCGTGCTCGCGGTGTCGTTGCCGGTCGCGGTGGTCGTGGCGATGCGGACGTGGAGCTGAAGGATCGGGCTGTGAACGAGGGGGAAGCGTGACGACGGACGAGGACGGGACCAGGGACAGCGGCGCTCCGAGCGGCGAAGGCCGCGCGAGCGCTGGCGGCTGGATCGCGGGCAGCATCGTCGCGCTGTTCGTCGGCTGGTGGTTGGCGCTGGCCTCCGTCCTGTCGACCGCCGGGCCGTGGTCGGGCCGCTGGTCCGACGGCGGCATGATCCTCGCCTACCTGATCGCCGCGGCGCTCGGCTTCGGCGTGCCGTTCTGGGGCTTCCTCAGCCTGCGCCGGGAGCGGCGTGACGGCCGATCGGCGCGCATCGTCGGTCCGACCGTGTGCCTGCTCCTGGCCGCCCTGGGCGGGGTCACGCTGTTGCCGCTGCCGTTCTTCCAGGGGGCGCGCATGGCCTCCGACGCCGCCGAGCGTGCGCAGCCGCCGACGGACGGGGAGACGGCGCGGACCGTGGCGGAGGCGCAGGAGGAGCTGCGGTCGCTCGGCGACCGGGTCGTCGCGGCGATGGGGCGGGACAGCTCGGCGCCGCCGGCCGAGGTCGAGACGGACAGCTGTCGCCTGGACAACCACAGCGCGGGCACGATGGTGCGCTACTCCTGGTTCGTCGCAGGTTGGGCGCCGTCGGCGGCGGCGCCCGCGCCCCCGGCGGACGGGTCGGCACCATCCGCGCCCGCGGCGTCCGGTTCGCCGGTGCCCTCGCCGTCCGCGACCGTGTCCGATGCCGAAGGCGCCCGGATGAGCGAGCCCGCGCTGCGCCTGCTGCAGGACGAGGGCTACGAGCTGTACCAACGGTTCGACGGTGGCGGTGGCCACCTGTTCGTAGCGGACGACTGGCACGGCAGGGCGACGGTCGGACAGCGCGCCGAGGACCTGCTGCTCGAGAGCGGGTGCTTGGTCGACCCGAACGCGGTCGACGAGGAGTGACCCGCAGCGGTCCCGGTGGCGAGCGTCAGCCGGGTGGCAAGCGCCAGCCGGATGGCGAGGATCAGCCGGGCGGCGAGGACCTGACGAGCACCGGGTGGATCGCGGGCAGCATCGTGTCCCTCTTCATCGGGTGGTCGTTGGCGCTGGCATCGGTCCTGTCCACCGTGGGACCCTCGTCGGCCCAGTGGTCCGGCGACGGCAGGCTGCTGCTGGGCGTGATCGCCGCGGTCATGGGTATCGGAGTGCCCGCCCTGGGCCTCCTCCGCATGCGGCGGCAGGAGCGGCTCGGCCGGCCGATCGGCGCTGCGGCACCGGCCGTGTGCGCGGTCGTCATGGTGTCGGCCGTCTGCACGCTCCTGCCGATGCTCTTCCTCCAGGTCGCCCAGGCCCTGTCGTAGCGACCGAGCGGGACGGCTCGGTGTCGGCCGCGCGGATGTTCGCTCCTGCAACGTCCGCTGAGTCCGCACGGTCCGGGGCGCGTAGACCGGAGGACATGAAGGTCGTCGGAGTCGAAACGTTCGGAGGGCCCGAAGCCCTCGCCGTCCACGAGGTCCCGGAGCCGCACGCCGGCCCCGGCACCGTCCGCATCCGGGTGCAGGCGTTCGCCGTGAACCCCACCGACACCGGGGTGCGCGAGGGGCAGCGGGACTCGTCCGAGGCCTCGCCGCCGTACGTGCCCGGGATGGACGCCGCCGGGGTGATCGACGAGGTCGGACCCGACGTCGAGGACTGGCAGGTCGGTGACCAGGTCATGGCGATGGCCCTGCCGCTGTCCGAGCACGGCGGCGCCTACGTCGAGTACCTCGTCGCACCGGTCGGTTCCTTCACACGGATCCCGGCGGGCCTGTCGATCGAGGAGGCGGCGACCGTCCCGATGAACGGGCTGACCGCGCTGCAGATCCTCGCGCGCGCCGATCTGGCGGAGGGCGACACGCTCGCCGTCACCGGGGCCGCCGGGCTGCTCGGCAACTACGTCGTGCAGCTCGCGGAGCAGCGCGGCATCACGGTCATCGCCGACGCAGCACCGAAGGACGAGGACCTCGTGCGCTCCCTCGGGCCGGACCACATGGTGCGCCGGGGCGACGGGTTCGCAGCGGCCGTCCGGGGCATCGTGCACGGCGGGGTCGACGCGCTCGCCGACGCCGCGGTGCAGCGGGACGAGGTCGTCGACGCGGTGCGGGACGGCGGGTTCTTCGCGGACGTGCGGGGCTGGGAGGGCAACGGCGCTCGCGGCATCCGGTTCGAGCGGATCATGGTGTTCTCGGAGTACACGTCGTTCGACCTGCTCGAGGAGCTGCGGCAGGCGGTGGAGGACGGGGTCCTCACGCCGCGGGTGGCCGAGGTGCTGCCCGCTGCGCGTGCGGCTGAGGCGCACGAGCGGCTGGCTGCTGGTGGGACGCGGGGGCGGTTCGTGCTCACCTGGTGAGTGCGGGTCGCGGTCGCGACACGATGACGGACGGGAGGCGCGGTGCCAGCTGGTACCGCGCCTCCCGTCCGTTTTCCTCGTACACGGTTGATATACCAAGCATGACGCGCGGTGTTCCGGTTGCTACGGTGGCGCTTCCGATGGGAGCCCGTCGGGAGTTGAGGAGGAGCAATCGTGAGGAAGAAGTTGGTCTCGATCGCAGCCGCCGCGGTCGTCGTGGCCGCCATCGGGCCGGTCGGAGCGACCGCGGCGGTGGCGTCGGACTCTCCGGCGTCGTCCGGACGGGTGGTCGAGGGAGGCGCGTCCGCTGACCGGGTCGGCGAGACCCGGAACGGGACGTCCTACCCGGAGGGCGGCACGTGGACCTACGGCGTGTGGAGCGGGGAGGTGCACTCGGTCTACCAGCACAACGGATCCACGCACCGTGCATCGGTGAAGTCGCACGGCGTCGTGACCCGATCGGCATGGCAGCCACCGACGAAGGTCGCGTACGCCCACCGGCCGAAGGCGGTTTCCGGGAACCAGGCGTTCTGGGCCCGCCGCGGATGAGGAACTTCGCGGCTGCCACCGTCCTGGCGGTGGCAGCCGTCCTCGCGCTGTCGGCAGTGCTCGCGGTGTCCGTCGTCGGCGAGGTCGAGGCACTCGGGCTCCTCGCCGGGCGGGCGACGCTCGAGCTCACTGAGCTGCCGGTCGGCGAGACGAAGGTCGAACACATCCGAGACATCACCGCTGCGGCTGAGCGCTCCGGGGTGCGAGTCTCGCTCCTGGTTCCGGACCGTGACGGACGGCCCGGGGTGTGGACCGCCTACACGTTCCGGGGGACGGCAGCGCAGCCCGGGATCGGTGCGGCGATCAGCACACGGCCGATCGGTGACGGTGGCACGCTCGACCTGCTCGGTCCGATGGCGGTCGAGGGCGACGGACGGTCGGTCCGACGGTTCACCGAGGAGCTGCGGCAGGCCGGGTACACGACGGTCGACACCACGCCCGCTCCGGTCGAGGCGCTCGTCGTGGTCCTGGCGCGGCCGACCATCGCGCTCGTCACGGTCGCCGTCCTGCTCGGACTGGGGATCGCGCTCGTCGCCGAGTCGAGACGCCGTGCCGGACGGCAGGACCTTCGCTTGCGAGCGGGCTGGTCCGGTGGGAGCGTGGCCTGCGCGGAAGCCCTGGACCTCGGTCGCCTGACGGGCCCAGTGGTGGTCGCAGCATGCGTGGGTCCGCCGGTGGCGCTCGCGGTGCACGGGGCCAGCGCTCCGGCGCTCCGGTTCACGACGGTCGTCGTCGTGGTGTGCGTCCTCGCGGCGTTGCTGGCCGCCCTCGTGCTGCACGTCGGCTGCGCCCTGCTGAGCGCTGCCGCGACCCACCGCGCTGCGGAGGCTCGATGGCCGATGGTCCTCGTCGCCGCCGCCGGCATGTCGCTCGTCGTCGTGGCCGTCGCCGACGTGCAGTGCCTGCAGGACCGTCAGCGGACCACCGCCGAGGCCGAACGGATCCTCGTCGCCGAAGCTGCGCACGGGGACGACGTCGTGCTCGGCACAGCGTCGACGACCCTCGAGCAGGACCAGGCGTTGGGGGCGATCGCGACCGGAGCACTCGCGCGAGGGGACGCCAGCATGGCGTACTCCTCCTTCACGGATCGGTTCACACTGGTCGGCGACGCCAGCGCGTCCCTGCGTGCACTCGTGCCGGGCGGCCTCCCTCCGCACGGGCAACCACTCCTGCTCGTGCCCGATGCCCTCGCCGGCGAGAGCGACGCGCTGCGCGATGCGGCAGCGGCGGACATCGCGACCGGTTGGCAGGTGGAAGGACGTCAGCCTCCGCGACCACTCGACATCCGGATCCGACGGGTGCGCTCGACCGCAGCCGTCTCCGAGTCCGCGATCCTCTGGACGAACGGGATCGAACCGCTGCTGCCGACGTGGCCGGACATTCCCGTGTTGGTCGTCCCCGACCCGAGCGACCTCGCACCGAATCAGGTCGGGACCGGCGTCGCGAACGGCGAGGTGCGCTTCGCCGACCGCGCGGCGCTCGAACGCCAGCTGCGGGCTGCCGGGCTCGCGGACATCGTCCTGCAGGTCGACCGCGTGGGGGCCCGCGTGGAACGGCAACTCGGAGAACTCCGGACCGAGCGCCACACGCTGCTGCTGGCCGTCGGTGCTGCGTTGTCGGCCCTCGTGCTCGCAGCGATCTCGCTCGTGGGCGAACACCGCATCCGCACCGCTCGACTCGGGCGCGTGCAGTACCTGGTCGGACGGCACCCGCTGGTCCGGCACCGGTGGTTCCTCGTCGGCGCGAGCGGCACAGCCCTGACCACCGCCGCGGTGACGAGTGCGTTGTCGGGAGCTCGTGGGGACGTGATCCTCACCGCAGGCGTCGCCAGCGGAGTGGGCGCCCTCGTGTTGCTCGGCGTGGTATCCGCCGTGATCCCGACCCGTGGAGCGGACGAGTGGAGGAAGACATGGTGATCGGAGCGCCGGTGCTCGAAGTCGACGGACTGGGGTTCGACATCGGGCCCCGGAGATTGTGGGACGAGCTGTCCCTGTCCGTCCGACCGGGGAACGCCGTCGCAGTCCTCGGGCCGTCGGGGCAGGGGAAGACGACGCTGCTCCGCTGTCTCGGCGGGCTGCAGACCCCGACGCGAGGGGCTGTCCGGTTGCGGGGCGAGGACGTGCACCGGAGTGTTCGTCGCGCGCGGCGGCTGATGCGGCGAGACCGCGTCGGGTTCGTCGTGCAGGACCACGCGGTCGTGCCGCAGTGGACGATCGAGCAGAACCTCGGCGTCGTGCGGCCGACCGGTGTCCCTCCGCGTGAGCGCGACGAGCGGGTCCAGGAGGCGGCGAACGCGGTGGGGCTCGGGGGTCGCCTCCGGATGCGGGCGGGGTTCCTCAGCGGTGGGGAGCAGCAGCGGGTCGCCGTCGCGCGGGTGCTCGTACAACGGCCGTTGCTGGTGCTCGCAGATGAGCCGACGGCCTCGCTCGACGAGATGAGCGCGGTGCTGGTGCGGGACGCACTCGAGCAGCTCCGGAGTGCGGGGAGCGCGATCGTGGTGGCGACCCACGATGCCACGCTGCAGGAGTGGGCAGGCGGTCAGATCACCCTCTGACGCCCGACGGTCGGGGCACAGCCTCCCGTCACTCTCGTCCCTGCCCTTGCGGTCGGCCGACGATGGCGGCCCAGCGGTCGAGCTCGTCCTCGCCGCGATCTGCGACTGCTGCGGGATCGTCGTGCTCCCACGAGCGGAGGACCCGCCAGCCCTCGGTCGTCAGGATCGCCTGGTTCCGGGCGTCGCGCTGCCGGTTCGCCAGCAGCTTCCGGCGCCACAGCTCGGCGTTCGCCTGCGGGAGCTGCACGTGCTCCTCGCAGCGGTGCCAGAAGCAGCCGTCGATGAACACCGCGATCCGAGCACGAGGGAACACGAGGTCGGGGCGGACGCGGCACCGGCGGCTGACCTGACGATCGACGAAGAACCGACGGCCACGGCGGTGAAGCTCTCGTCGGACGGCGAGCTCGGGTGCCGTGTCCCGTCGACCGAAACGCGCCATGTGTCGGCGGCGTGCGTCATCGGCTTCCCACTGTTCCACTGTTCCACCGTGCGACGGGTCGCACGCGTGCACCGTCGTCGCGCGAACGATGACGGATCGGTGGACAAGGCTCTGTGTCGGATATCCGGTGCAGGGGAGTGGACGCCTCGCTCGAGCCGCTGCGGTGTCGAGCGTCGCGAGGGAGCGACGGACGCGGTCGAGGTTGCGGTGCAGCACCACGAAGACGATCACGCCGTCGAACGATGGTCGCATGGGTACCATCGGCCGCGTGAGCAGCGACGTGACCCCTGGGCGGTACCGGCACTTCAAGGGTGGGGAGTACGAGGTGGTCCTCGTGGCGAAGGACGTCGAGACCGAGGAGCCGATCGTCGTGTACCAGGCGCTGTACGGGGAGCGCGGGCACTGGGTGCGGTCGCTCGCCGACTTCACGGCGCACGTGGCTCGGGACGGGTACGAGGGGCCGCGGTTCGTCCGACTGGCCTGACCGTCACCTCCGTCGATCCGCGGCGCCGGCGGGGTGCACGCGCTGGGTCCGGCGCCGCCGGACCACGAGCAGGTCGGCCGCGACGAACCCGAGCGTGACGACGATGAACCAGACCGTGGTCGCATCGCCCGTCGACGCCGTCGCGAGCGTGGGTCCGTCGCCGGGCGTGGCGGTGATGAGACCGGGGACGCTGGTGGGCGCACCGGTTATCGCGGCGAGGGCTGTCATCACGATCGCTGCAGCAGAGAGTGTCACGACACTGCCCACCATCGATCCGACGACGACGAAGGTGAGGCGCAAGGGCTGCACAGGGGTCTCCTGGTGGTCGGTCGTCAAGCCGTGGTCGTCGGCCGCGGCATCGGTCTCATTCGCACTGACTCGGGTTTGAAACATCAATACCTCGTGCGGCCCTTGGCGGCCGTGCACCCACCGGCAACAATGGGTGTGATGAGCCGGTACGTGGGAGAGGTGTTCGTCGTCCGTCGCGAGGGTGTTCTCGTCGCCGAGCCGACCGGTGTCGTCGCGCGACGAGATGCCGATGCCCCTCCGCAGACGTGGTTCGCGACCATCGACGACGAGACGGCAGCCCTGTCGCTGGTCGGCAACGGCAGCGTCGCCGCTGAGATCGAGCTCGTGCAGCCTGTTCCCGACAGCGGGTCGATCGGGCAGGTCGTGCGGTTCCTGCAGGCGGCCCCGATCTCCGTGCCGGCCGAGGCGGTCGTGGCCGATCGGCGAGACGACGCGATGGACCGTCTCGAGCTCGTGCCCGAGGAGTGGCAGCCCTACGAGGTGCGAGCCGGCGAGCTCGACGCGCACGGGTGGGAGGCGTTCGTCGGCAGGCTGTTCCCGGTGCCGGTCGAAGAGATCGACGCCG
Organism: Curtobacterium sp. HSID17257; assembly: GCF_003989515.1. Lineage (GTDB taxonomy): Bacteria > Actinomycetota > Actinomycetes > Actinomycetales > Microbacteriaceae > Curtobacterium. Next base: position 53,856 of record NZ_RBLU01000007.1, on the reverse strand, counting down.
TGCTCGGGGCGGGCTGGGAGCAGCTCGTCCGGATCGCGCCGTGGCTCGTACCCCTCCAGACGGACGGCGGCGATCACCCGGAGACCTGAGCGGTGACGGACGGGAGGCGCGGTGCCAGCTGGCACCGCGCCTCCCGTCCGTCACGTGGTTCCGTCAACCGCTCGGCGGTCGCAGTGAGCGCAGGCGCGGTCAGCTCATGCGCGTCGACGCGATCCCGCCGTCGACGTCGATGGTGCCGCCGGTGACGAACGCGGCCTGGTCGGAGACCACCCAGAGGACGGCGCGGGCGATGTCGACCGGCTGCACCGGGACGCCTGCTGGGGTGCCCTGCGTCATCGCGGCGAGGACGTCGGCCGAGTCGGCGTTGCCCGGGGTCGTCGTAGCCAGCACCTCTTTCGGTCGCCGGTGACCGAAGCATCCGGCCGTTGTAGTCGAGCCTACTCACAGCATCGTGACAGGGCACGTTCCCGCTCAGTTGGATCGGCAACCTATTCCAGTAGGTAGGAGAAAAAATCCTATTCATCCAACGGTTGGGAATTCACATCGCCAAGCGGTAGCTCACAACCGATCGCGGTGCCGCACGGACCTGATTCCCGGTGAAGACAGAAATCGTCGACTGGGCTGGAGAGAGTGCGTTCGTTACTGTGACCAGCAGCCAATCTTCGTCTGTGAGCGCTCGCCACCATTCTTTCGGCGTCAAATTGAAGTCTATTCTTGTACCCTGTATCCCCTTGACTTCAACGTGAATTCGACGCCCGTTCTTCAGGTAAACAAAGTCGTATCCAACGCCATCTTTCTGGCAATCCCTCTCAAGTAGCCAACCATCTTCTGTCAAAGCGCGGTGAGCTAACTGCACCCCTCTTCGTTCAATCTCGCGAGAAAGGGCACGATTTTGAGGACGCCGGAACGTTGGTGCATCATGTGCTGGCTTGAGAGCACCCGTATTCTGTTCGGTATAGGCGACTTCGGTGAGCGCCGCAATTGGGCCGCCAACGTCCGAGCGAGGAGGGATGGCTACCGAATTGAGCCGAACGTCGTCTACCTTGTACGTATCGGTCAGTCGTTCTGCAATGGCCGCTTCTGCGCGACCGGAATTAGTTGACTCGAGCTCCGCAGTCGCGGTCCCAAAGCTCTCGAAGGATGCGACCGAGATTTCAAAAACACCAGATGGTAGCCCGAAAGGGGAATCAAAGACTAGCGGAGTCTCAAAGGGTCGGTAGGTCCACTGGATTTTCCACGGGTCGGTCCAACCAGGAGCCGTGACTAACAACGAGCCGACACCTGTAGCAACATACCCATCCGAGGTCTCTTCGAAGAAGAGTAGATTACTTCCGGGACCGGCTTCCGCTAGTGGGATTCTGTGCGGTCGCCCATTGAATGTGTGGGATTCCTCGCGCCCTGCAGCCACACTGCCGGGTACTGCAAAGCAGCGCTGCTCGCGGGCGAGATTTGCTCGAATCCGCGAGTATGCGCGAGTCGTGACTGTGCCCCCACCGGTCGGGCCTTGGGCTTCGCTCGTATCCCACCACGGATCGTACGTCTCGCCTAAGCCGGAAAGTACAAACTCGGCCTTACGATACGTATCCTCCTGATTAGTGCTGGACCCGAGGAGTGCTTCCGAGATTCGGTCCAGAAAGTCGCTCTTAACGGTGCCCCCTCGGGACATCTCCGCCTCCGGTATAGCGAGAATCCGAGCAATATCGCGCGCTATGTCTTTCTTGGTCGGGCGAGGTATTGTCTCAATGAACAAGATTGGATCCTTCCGTTTCAGCGAACATATCTGCCGCGTAAACGCTGCTGAAGTCCGGGTGATTTTCACCGAAAACCGCCCGGTCAACTTCCGCTATTAGTTCTCGCGAACGCTTCACGTTCTCGTTCAAACGGCCTGAGTTGAGTTTGACAACCACATCGGCAATGTCTGATTGCCGAAGTTTTTCTATCAAATGTGCAGGCGCTTCTTCCGGTGCAGTCAGTACTGGCACCGATAGAAGCGTACGCTTGGACAGGGAGATGCCGCCGTCTGTAGTTCGCCACCACCAGTAGGCCATGGAGCTGTTTAGGGCGAGATAGCCGCGATCTCTCGCCTCCTCGCTTGTAAAGAATAAAACATGTTTTGAAGATCTGTCGAGGTCGCGGGTGCTGGCAGAAATGTAGTACCGGGGAGTAGATGCAACTTCTAAACGCCAGGGAGAGGGATGGTGCTGTGTCAGTTCGCGAAGCTTAGGGGCCGATACGGCTACGTCCCAAAGATCTTCAAATCCTGGCATCACCTTCGCCCAAGTGCCGTCCGGAGAGACTTTCAAAGGCGTCAGCCAGCGCCAAGCATTCTTGAAAGTCTTCGAACGCGATCGACTTGCCCATCGAAGTATCGGAGTAATTAGCCATCGTTTATCTTTCGGGGACACAACGGTGATGGCTGCTCGAACGAAATTCGTTTTCGATGTATTCGAACTTCCGTACTTGAAGCCCCTGAAACAGGTGTCTGGAACGTTATCAAAGACATAAACTCGCCCACCATTCAGCTCCTTGAGAACTTGACGCACGGGCGCGTATTTCGTACCGCTTAAATATGACGAAGGGGTGATCGATATGAAACCGGCGGTGGTTGCGCTGATCTTCTCCATGAAAAGCGCGTACAGGTCTCGAGTAGCGGCTGTCCTATAGGAGTCGTAATCAGATGAGCGGGCGTAGGGAGGATTGAATATGGCAAAGTCGTAGGGCGGAAGAGGAGTATCGCGTAGAAAGTCGCTGACAATTGAGTGCTCCGCCAGCGCAGCAACCGCGTCCTCGTCACCGAGGTCAGCGAAGGTCAAGCACAGCAGGGCGACTGCCGTTCTCAGTGCAACGGGATCACGATCGACGAGAATGAGGCGGCCTCGAAGGAATTCTCCACGTGCGTCCTCGTCGGAGTTCGCGATCAGGTGCCACGCTAGGTTGCCAACGCCGCAGCACGGATCAATCCAAACGCCCGGCTCGTACGACGCAAGGTGAGATGCCATAAACTCGGCGACGTCATCCGGCGTAAAGTATTGTCCTTCGGCTTTCCTGCTATGGTGGTCGGAGAGGGCCAGGATCGCCTCATAAACAACGCCAAGCTCGCCGATAGACAAGTCCGCCAGCGGATTGTTCCCTGACGGCTCCACTCCCAGGTAGGCGCTTACCGACGCTGCCAAGTCTGGCCGGACATTCTGTGCGAGCGATGCCACGGCAGATAGCCAGTTGACCTGAGCAGTCGCTCGGTCGTCGGCTGCAACAGCAGTTATCGCGTCACTAGTCCGGTTTTTGGCGGCGTGCGTATAGTCACCAAAGAGATTCGTATTCGTTTCGCGTCCCGCCGTTGTGATGCTCAATCGGCTTCTTTCGTTTTGGTAGCTTGGGCTGGGGTAGGGCTGGGCTAGCCTACCAACGAGCCTCCGACATCTCGGGCTAGGCCCGCAGCGGCCGCGGCGCGGCGTGCCTAGCCCCGCGCCGGATAGCCCCAAGCCTGCGTTTGGTCCATCATGCGCTCCCACGACGGGCTCACTTGTCTGACGCAACGATCGTGTTCAGCACCGCTAGTGCGGGCGACCGGAGCCTTGTGCGGCTCCGGAGTTTTCGGAGCCCTTCTAATGGTGAGGAAGATTAGCCCTCGCGGGGCTCGCAAGAGTCATCGGGCCGTTCTGCTTCGATGAACGCATGTGGTTAGCGGGTCCTGCGTTCTCCTTGAACGAGCGAGCCATAGTCACCCCATGGGCGTATTCGACTCTTCGTCGGAATCTTCGCTGACGTCTGCTCCTAAAGAATCTCTACTTGAGTCGAAAAACCCAAGGGAGGCAATCTGCTGCTTCGAAAGTGGAGGGGCGAACGCCTTACCTGCGCGATAAATGAGTTCCTGTCCCCGCTGGTTGATGCGAGCAGCATCCCAACGGTCCACTGTGATTAGTCCAAGGTTCAGTCGGAGCGTGTCATCTTTATATATGTTCTGTTTTTGAGCGAGCGATTTGTTCCCCAACTGAGAGTTCGTTGCTGATAGTGTCAAGTTCCCGAGGACGTCCTTGTGTGTCTCGAGAAGATTCTGCACGCTGCCAACCCCCCAAGAAAGTAGATCAGATTCCCAGTCGGTTGACGGGCGCTGTGGAAGGATGTGCTCGACTGTATATGACGAGTCATTCAAAGACCCAGGGACATTGGCCTTATAGTCAAAGTACTCCGCGTTGATTCTCTCGAGTACGATGAACACCCACTTCGTTCTCGATGGGGTGTAGAGGGGTGTTCCGATTGCTCTCTCGGCGAGGAACGCGTCCGTGGGCCAAGCGTTATCTCCGTCTAGTTCAGACAGAAGCGCGCGAAGGAACTTGACCAGCTCAGGCCCTCGCAAGTCATCGCGTTCGCGCAACTTTTGAGCCAACCGAACAAAGATTGACCGATGGCGATTCGGCGCATACCCCGCTAAGAACCTCCGGGCGAGGTAACTGAGTATCAGCTCCCCGGCCGTGCCGAGCTCCGCGTCGTCGACGGTGCCCGCTTGATGTGCGCGTAGGAGGTATAGAAGTAGCCCCTCGGCTGGCTCCGTACCCCATCGCGCAAGAGTTTTCAGGGTCCCCCTCGTTGCGGTATCAACATCCACCCACTCTTCAGGAAAGAGAATGTGCCGGTATAGCGCCGCCGATTTCACAAAGCTCTTCCCGTACTCAAGAACGGCACTTTTGTTGTGCTCGCTCCCGCCCAGGTCATCTTGGAAGTATGCAAACAAGGCCGACTTTGAGCCCGCGAAACCCTGACTGACCGACCATGCCGCGAGATATGACTGAAGGCGACCCTGCGGGATGTCGGACTCGAGGTGTTTCCAGTGCAGATCGTAGAACTCGTCACCGTCCTCCCCGAGGAGAAGGAAGAAATAATTCCGTACTAAGTCTGATTGATCTAGCTGCCTGCCGCCCGAATTGAGCGTTTGGAACACGCGATGCGCGTTGTCACCCGGTTCTAGAACAACCCACACGGCCGTAAGTCGTTTAGCGATGATCCGGATTAGCGATTGAACGCGCGCGCTCGTCAGGCGCGAAAGGGCGGCTGAGAAGTACTCGTAGGCTTGCTCGACCAGAGTAGTGCCGGTCCGCTCGCCGCCGTTGACAAGCAGGCTCAAGGCCGTGCGATCAGGTTGCTGGAGAACGAGCCGTTCCTGGTGGTCGTCGGCCAGGTTTGTATTTCGAAGGTAGCGGGATGTGTAAAGAGTGATGACCTGATCGCGTCGATCCCCGTCTTGTTCTTGCCTTGCAATCTGGTCTCGGATTGCGCATATGAGTATAGTGAGGGTCGTGATGCGCTGCTGGCCGTCGACGATCAGATATCGGTGGGACTCAAATGGGAGCCCTGTGCCCTCCTGCGCATGGAGAACGACGCTTCCAACGAAGTGGCTTATCGGCGCATCACCCGAACTTGCCTCTTCAACACGCATTAAGTCAGACCAAAGTGCGGCCCACTGATCACGTTGCCATGCGTAGCGTCTTTGCCATAGGGGTACGGTGAGTTGGTTGTCGCTCTTGAAGAGCTCTTCGACGTTTATCTCGGCGGCGTGCATGGCTCTACTTCCTTCTGCTCCTGCGTGGAGCATAGTAGGCCGTGCGCCGAGTTGGCGGCTTGGCGAGGGTTGATCGCGACGAGACCCGTGCAACAGGCGCACGGACGTGCGATACGCACGGGGCGAGGGCCTCGGAAGAACGCAAGGAGACTTCCGTGTTTCTGAGCCTCGACGGGGCGTTGCTGTCGACGGGTGTCCGCCGAGCGACGAGGTCCCGCCAACGGTGTTCAACCGCTGCTCTCGCGACCTGGAGAGCCGCCCGCTGGTCGGCGGGGGTTTCGCGCTGTCGATGCGTGTCTCGCTGTTTGATCCGGCGCGCTTGTCGGCTCGATTGAATATCCTTTCCCGTTCTCCCGCGTTGCGCCGCTGTTGCCTGCGAAGTCTCTGCTTCGCGCTAGGGTTGGTTGGCGGCACTGCGGAACCGGCATTGCGACACCGCGGAACCGGCATCTCGACGCCGTGTTCCGTGGCGGTCCAGCCGACGTTCCGCAACATCGTCGGCGCTCCCCATGAAACTCCCTGGGCGTATCCTATGTAGGTGGTCGCCGTAGTCGAAACAGCGCTGTTCGTGATCGAGCCCGTGGCGGCTGGCGCGCCGCTGTGTCCTGCTGCAGCGCGGTGGTGACACACGGGAAGCCCGCTGGACTGCCGACGGTCGGGTCGGGGCTCATCTGCCTGCCTTCGCCGCATTGGATCTGACTGTGTGTCCGTCGGCGTCGATCGCCGACCGGTACGGGCGGGGACGGCCTTTGTGATTGTATGAGGAGCGGCGCTCATCTTGTGCGGCCTTCCCTCGCCCCCGTGGAATGTTCGTCGATATCGTCAATGCGTAAGGCGCCCCGGTTATTCGTGATACTGGGTGACTAATCGGAGCGGCGTTATTGTTTGGTGCTGTTCATAGTCAGCGTTCGACGTCCTTGTTGAAGACTTCGCTGCCGACGAACCTCAAATTGCTCGGCCCCGTTGCAATCACGGGTCCTGGCACGGCGCGGAATCTGCCACAGTGGGATCGACTTGGCAAGCCTTTGTCTCGGCGGCCGCGGTCGACTGCCGCATCGCTGTTCCCCCGGTGCGTGGCTGCGCGGAAGAACATCGGGACTACCTCATCTCGCAGGAGGCTCATCGGTGGTCGCCCATAGGCTCACAGGGCACCGACGAGACGGGGGAGCCCATGCAGATCACCACCGACCGCCAAGTCCTCCTCAGCCCGAGCGACCTCAGCATGTGGGCCTCCTGCGAGTGGGCGTTCCTCCGCCGCCTCGACGCCAAGCTCGGCCGCGGCGGCCCTCTGCCTGACGAGCACGACGACATGCTCGAGCGCACCGCTCGCCTGGGGGACCAGCACGAGCTCGACTACCTCGAGATCCTCAAGCAGACCCGCCAGGTGGTCGAGTTCGAGCGACCGGCCCCAGTCGACTACGCCAGAGCAGCGGCCGAAGCGCGAGACGGCTTCGCCACCGGTGCCGACGTCCTCTACCAACCGACCTTCCACGAGCCGCCCACCCCCGACCGCCCGGGCTTCATCGGCTTCGCGGACTTCATCCTCCGCAACGACCAGGGCGCCTACGAGGTCTACGACACCAAGCTCGCCCGCCACGCCAAGATCAGCGCCCTGCTCCAGCTCGCCGCCTACGCCGAGCAGATGCAGGCGCACGGGATCCCCACCGGCGAGCAGGTCCACCTCGTCCTCGGCGACCGCACGACCACCACGCACGACCTCGCCGACATCGCCCCGGTGTACCGCACGCAGCGCGCCGAGCTCGAACGGGTCATCGGCGAGCGGATGCAGGAGCACGAGGAACTGCAGTGGGGCGACCCCCGCTACTCCAGCTGCGGCCGCTGCGCGATCTGCCAGACCCAGGTGCAGCAGCACCGCGACCTGGTCCTCGTCGCCGGCATGCGCCTCGACCAGCGCACGAAGCTGATCCGGCAGGGGGTGCGGACGATCGACGACCTGGCGGGCCGCACCGCGGCCGTGCCCGGCATGTCGCGGTCGACGCAAGATCGGCTGGTGCGTCAGGCGCGCCTCCAGACCGAGACCGAAGCCGAGCAGCAAGCAGGCCGAGCCGACAAGACCACGCCGCGCTTCGAACTCCACGACCCCCGTGCCCTCGACGCGATCCCGGAGCCCGACTCGGGCGACGTCTTCTTCGACTTCGAGGGCGACCCCCTGCACACCGAGGACGGTGTGCACTGGGGCATCGACTACCTGTTCGGCCTGGTCGACGACCGCGCCGAGTTCACCGCCTTCTGGGCGCACACCATCCGCGACGAGCGCCAGGCGCTGGTCGACTTCCTCGCCTTCATCAAGGAGCGGCGCGCCCAGCACCCCGGCATGCACGTCTACCACTACGCCGCGTACGAGCGGACGCACCTGCTGTCCCTCGCCGCTCGCCACGGCGTGGGGGAGGACGATGTCGACGATCTGCTCCGCGCGGGCGTCCTCGTCGACCTGTACCCGATCGTCCGCAAGGCCCTGGTGGTCGGCAGCCACAGCTACTCGATCAAGAAGCTCGAGCCGCTGTACATGGGCGAGGACCTCCGCCTCAGTGACGTCACGAACGCCGCCGACAGCATCACCGCCTACGTCGAGGCAATCGAGGAGCTCCGCAACGGCGACGCCGCCACCGGCCAGCGCATGCTCGACCAGGTCGCCGACTACAACGCCTACGACTGCCGCTCGACCCTGCGGCTCCGCGACTGGCTGCTGTCGCTCCGGCCCCCGCGCACGGAGCCGGCGACCGAGGACACGGAACTCCTGCCGCCGATCCCCGTCGAGCGCGAGCCGAACCCCGTGTACACGGCCCTCGCCGCGCAGATCGCGGACGTCGACCCCCTCGATCGCGACGCCGACCAGACCGCCCTGGCGCTCGCTGCCGCCGCGATCGACTACCACCGCCGCGAGGCCAAGACCTTCTGGCAGGACCACTTCGACCGCCTCCGCAACCCCGTCGACGACTGGGCCGACACCCGCGACGTCCTCGTCGTCGAGCGCGCGTCCGTCGAACGGGACTGGGGCACGCTGCCGCGTGCCCGCTCGCAGTCCCGTGAGATCCGCCTGTCCGGGACGCTCGCGCCCGGTTCGCGGATCCGGCCGGGAGGCGCGCCTCACCTCGTCTACGACGACCCGCTCCCGCCGTCGGTCACCGCTCCGGCGCCGGGTTCGAAGGGTGCGTCGGCCCGCGCGGTCGTGCTGGAAGCGGCCGACAACGGCGACGCGTTCGAGGTCCTGGTGAAGGAGAGCCTGCCGGTCGGCGGCGGGGAGCCGCACCACGACTTCCCGGTCGCGCTCGCACCGGCCGCCCCGCCGCGGGCGAAGCCGCAGCCCGAGGCGATCGCCGAGTGGGGCCAGGAGGTCCTCGACGCCCTGCCGTCGATGCTGCCCGGCCCCGCGCTCGACCTGCTTCGCCGGGTGCCGCCGCGCGGTGCACTCGCTCCGGTCGCCGGCGACGACACCGTCTCGGCGGTCGTCACGACGCTGCTCGGGCTCGACCGGTCGTACCTGGCGATCCAGGGCCCTCCCGGCACGGGCAAGACCTACGTCGGGTCGAACGTCGTCGCCCGGCTCGTCCGCGAGCACGGCTGGCGCGTCGGGGTCGTCGGGCAGTCGCATGCGACCTCGGAGAACTTCCTGTCGTCGGTGGTCCGCGCCGGTGTGCCCGCCGACCGCGTCGTGAAGGTGCCGAAGTCCGGCGCGACCGAGGACGAGCTCGAGGTCGCCGCGTGGACCCCGGTGAAGAACAACGCAGCCGTCTCGGCGTTCCTGTCGTCGTGCGCCGAGACGGGCACCGGGGGAGTCGTCGGCGGCACCGCGTGGACGTTCGCGAACGAGGGCACGATCCCGCGGCGCTCCCTCGACCTGCTCGTGGTCGACGAGGCCGGGCAGTTCTCGCTCGCCCCGACCATCGCGTCGTCGATCGCCGCGCAGCGCCTGCTGTTGCTCGGTGACCCGCAGCAGCTCCCGCAGGTGTCGCAGGGGTCGCACCCCGAGCCGGTCGACCAGTCGGCGCTCGGCTGGCTGGCGGATGGCGAGCACGTGCTCCCGCCCGAGTTCGGGTACTTCCTGGCGCACACCCGGCGCATGGAGCCCGCGCTGACCGCGTCGGTCTCGGGGCTGTCGTACGACGGGCAGTTGACGTCAATCGTCAGCGAGCGGCACCTGGACGACCTCGACCCGGGCGTCCACCCGGTGCCGGTCGTGCACAGCGGCAACACGACGTCGTCGGAAGAGGAGGCCGCGAGGGTCGTCGAGCTCGCCCGGAACCTGATCGGCCGCCGCTGGGTCGACGGCGAGGTCTCCCGGTCGTTGACAGACGAGGACGTCATCGTCGTCGCGCCGTACAACGCGCAGGGGGCTCTGATCCGCGAGGCCCTCGACCGCGCTGGACTCCGCGGCACGCAGGTCGGCACGGTCGACATGTTCCAGGGGCGCGAGGCCGTGGTGTCGATCACGTCGCTCGCGGCCTCGAGCGCGGCGGACATCCCGCGCGGACTCGACTTCCTGCTCATGCCGAATCGGCTCAACGTGGCGTTGTCCCGGGCGCAGTGGGCGGCGTACCTCGTCTACTCACCGGCGCTGACCACGGGGCTGCCCCCGTCGATCAGCGGACTGTCGCTGCTCTCGCGGTTCATCGAGCTCGTCGAGCCGCGCCGCTGACGCCGCAGGGCGACCGAGGTCAGCCGGCCTGGATCGTGCCGACCGCCGAGCTGTAGGTCACGACGGAGCCGTGCTGCGAACCTACGAGGGTGACCGACCATGCTGAGCGGTCTGCGGCGACCGAGTAGAGCACTCGGGTGCCCTCGGGCAACGAGGCGAGCCCGGTCCCATCCGTGAGCGCGAGCCTGCTCGGCTGTTCAGCGACGACGAGCTCCGACGGGTAGACGCCGCTCGGGAAGTACTGACGCATGGCGAACGACAGCGTGCCAGCGCTCTGCATCAGGGCGTTGTGTTCGCCGTCGACGGTCAGGGCTCCCGACGGCTGCTCGCTGGATGCCTCGGGAACGGCCGCTGGATCAGCTGCGGGAGGAGGCGCGGCCGTGCCGGTGTCGGACTCGGCGACAGAGGGTCCGAGATTCTTCGTCGACGTCAGCGCCGGGAGCGAGAGCGCGGGCAGCTCGACCCCCACACTGACCAGCCCGAACGCCAGCAGGGCGTAGAGCATCAGCGCAGAGCCGACCGCGCCGAGGACGATCCCGACCCGGCCGAACGCCCTCGAGACGACCGAGCCCCATCGGGCGCGACGGACTGCTTGGACACCGCACGCGATCGCTGTCACGCCGATCGTGCTGACGATGAAGCCCGACGGCACGCCCTGGTGCTGCGGCTCGACGAGCGCGAGTACGACGCTCCCCAGGCCGAGCAGCATCGACAGGGTCGCGAAGGTCCACGGGCGGGTGCGGGGCGTCGTGCAGTCCGTTGCGGAGGCTGCGGTGAGGAGCGGAGACGGCGCGTACAGTCGCGGCATCCCTCGCCGGGTCCGCGTCGGTGGGGTCGACGGCTCGCTCGGCGACCAGTCTCGCGGTCCGGGTCCACCCAACGGCACGTGCGCCCCCTCGGTTCGGCAACCATCCCATGGTGCCGATCGAGACGATTCTGAAGAATCCCCAGAACTGGGTCCGTCCAGTGGTCAGGAGTGGGCAGCCACGCCACTACGATCGCGATTCAGCCGCGGATCGCAGTGAGCAGGTCCGCCTTGCCCGTCCCGGGCGCGCAGGCCCGGCCGGTAGTGGCCTAGCTCTGGGTGGAGTCGGTGGCGTCGTCGCCGGGGATCTCGCCGCGCATCTGCGCCCGGATCCCGGCGAGCACGTCGGCGTGCAGGAAGTTCGCGTCCTCGGCACTGGTCGGGTCGACGACGATGCCGAACTCCTCGGGGACGGCGGTGACGAGCTCGGCCATGCGGACCGGGCGGGCCTCGGTGCCGGGCACACCCTCGCTGAGCTGCGCGGGGTCGGTGAACACCGGGACGAACGGCAGGTCGCGGATCATCACGTGCGCGATGCTCCCGCCCCCGGGGTCGTCCGCCGGCTTCCACGGGACCCAGGCGGCGCTGCCGAGGAACCCCTGCGCCGACGATGCCATGCGGCGCCGCAGGGCTCCGGCGGGCGACTCGGTCTTGCCGGCACCGGGGCCGAACGCCGACCCGCTCGTGTCGTTGCTGCTCATGGTGTTCCCTCCGCCGTGGTGTGCCCGGCCATGCTCCCACGTCGTCGGAGCGGAACCGAACGCGGCGCCGCCGCTGCCGGTTCCCCACCGGACGCGAGCGGCGTTGCGGGGGTGGGGTGTGCCTCCCGACCGACGACGGCGCCCGACCCACGACGTGGGCCAGGCGCCGGACGGAGCACGCTCAGTACTTGGCCGACTGCCCGCCGTCGATCGGGATCACCGCGGCGTTGACGTACGAGGCGTCGTCCGACAGCAGGAAGGCGACGACGGCAGCGATCTCGGGGGCCTCGCCGTAGCGCTTGGTCGGGTTGACCTGGATGAACTCCTCGGCGGCCTTCCGCGGGTTCTCCGGGTCGATCTGCTTCATCGAGTTCTCGACCATCGGCGTCCAGATCGCGCCGGGTGCGATCGCGTTGATGCTGATGCCGTACTGGCCGTACTCGACGGCGGAGTTGCGGGTCAGGCCGACGACACCGTGCTTGGCGGCCGCGTAGCCCGACTGGTTGCCGACGCCTCGGATGCCGCCGACGCTCGCGGTGTTCACGACCTTGCCGGAGCCCTGCTCGCGCATCACCTTCAGGACCTTCTCGAGGCCGAGGAACACGCCGCGCAGGTTGATCGAGACGACCTTGTCGAACTCGGCGGCGGTGAAGGACTCGGTGAGGTTCTGCTTGCCCTCGATGCCGGCGTTGTTGAAGAAGCCGTCGATGCGGCCGAACCGCTCGGTGGTCGCGGTGACGTAGGCGTCGACCTGTGCCTCGTCGGAGACGTCGGCGACGGTGGTCCGGACCTGGGCGTCGGGGGTCGCCTCGAGGACGGCGGCCTTCGTGGACTCGAGGCCGTCGGAGGAGACGTCGACGAGCGAGAGCAGCGCGCCCTCGGCGGCCAGACGGACGGCGGTCGCGCGGCCGAGGCCGGAGCCGCCGCCGGTGATGAGGACGACGCGGTCGGTGAAGCGGGTGGTGGATGTCATGGGTGGCCTCCTGCGGTCTTCGACGGTGAAGGGCTCGGGTCCAGCGGTGGGGCGACGAGTCCGGATCGATGCGCCTGCATCGACAGCTTTTAGGCTACACCTGTCGTATAGACGGGCGATCAGGTGCTCAGCACCGGTCGAGCACCCGCGCCATCGCGTCGCGCTCCGCCGGCGCCACCCACAGCCGGTAGGCCGTCTTCACCATGACCTGGTGCTCGACGTAGGTGCAGCGGAACGCCGTGTCCGCGGGGAGCCAGGTCGCCGCATCGCCCGACCGCTTCTGCGCGTTCGAGTGACCGTCGACGGCGAACAGGTTCGCAGGGTCGTTCGCCAGGGCCTCGCGCTGCTCCTGGCTGAGCTGCCGCGCGCCGGTGCGCCACGCGTTCTCGAGCGCGACGACGTGGTCGATCTGCACGAGGGTCGACGTCCGGTTGCCCCGCACGAAGTCCACGCGCTCGCCGGTGTACGGGGAGACGAGGGTGCCGCGCAGGACCTTGCACGGGCCCTGCCGTTCGACGTCGGTGAGGTCGCGGGCGAGCACGTCGTTCCGGGTGTCGCAGCCGTTGTGGTCGACGTCGAGCCAGGCGGTGCCGAAGCGGGCCTCGCGGTCGTAGCCGGTGGCGGGGGCCTTGCCCTTCACGGGCAGGGCGGCGAGCTGGCGGCGGGCGGTCTCGGCTGCGGTCGCGTCGGACGGGCTCATCGGCTCGGTCGCGTCGACGGTCGGCCGGGAGGCGCCGCCCGGCCCGGCCCCGCCGCCCGCGTCGGTCGTCGGTGCGGCGGTGATCGTCGGTGCGGCTGTCGACGAGGGCGTCCCGTCCGCGCTCGCGTCGGCGTCGGCATCGGTCACGCCGGTGGTGTGCAGCAGCCAGCCGGCCAGGGCGACCACCGCGACGAGGCCGAGCGAGGTCAGCGAGGCCCGAGCCCTGCGGCGTGAGGAGGTCGAACGGGTGGAACGCGGACGGCGTCGACGGGACGTCATGGGGAGAGCCTTCGGTGGTGCGGTGGAACGGGCCCGGGTGGACCATCCCCGATCATCCCGTGCGGCACCGACGGAGCGAGGCGTAGACACGGGTCATGACCGATCACGCGAATCCCTCCGTGCCCGTCACCGGTGGATCGATGCCGCTCCTCGGCTTCGGCACCTGGCAGATCCCGGACGCCGACGCCCCCGCCGCCGTGGGTGCCGCCCTCGAGGCCGGCTACCGCCACATCGACACCGCGACGGGCTACTCGAACCAGCGCGGCGTCGGGAAGGCGCTCGCCGACTCCGGCCTGGCGCGCGACGACGTCTTCGTCACGACCAAGCTCCCGCCGGACAACGCAGACCGTGTCCGGCAGACCATCGAGGAGAGCCTCGAGCAGCTCGGGCTCGACCACCTGGACCTGTGGCTCGTGCACTGGCCGCCGAACGGCGAGGCCCGACCCGACGTGTGGGAGCAGGTCGTCCAGGCGCAGGCCGACGGGCTGACCCGAGCCGTCGGGGTGAGCAACTACTCGCTCGCGCAGATCGACGAGCTGACCGACGCCACCGGGACGACACCGGCCGTGAACCAGATCCGGTGGAGCCCGGCCGAGTACGACGCCGAGGTCGCCGCGGGGCTGCACGAGCGCGGCGTGGTGCTCGAGGGCTACAGCCCCTTCAAGGCGAGCAACCTGCAGGACCCGACGCTCGTCGAGATCGCCGAGGCGCACGACGCCGACAGTGCGCAGGTCATCGTCGCGTGGCACGTGGCGCACGGGTTCGTCGTGATCCCGAAGTCCTCGAACCCGGAGCGCATCCGGTCGAACGCGCTCGGGGCACACCTCGAGCTGTCCGCGGACGAGGTGTCGCGGATCGACGGGCTCGCCGGCTGATCCGGTCGCGACGGCGGGCTCAGGTCGGGAACGGCCAGGGCCCGCCGTCGTCGTACGGTTCGGCGACGACGAGGCCCTCGGCTCGTGCGATGCGGCCGAGCTTCCGATCGAATGTCGCGAGCTGACCCTGCAGGCGCTGAGCCGTGACGAGGACGACCGCATCCGGCATGCCGAGCCGACGGGTGGCACGGACGTCGGCGGCCCTGCGAGCGGTGCCGTCCGTCACCGGGACGACGGTGACGCCGAGCCGCGCGATGGTGCCGCGCTCGCGGTCGGCGTGCCCGCGGGAGGCTGGTCGGACGAGCATCTCGGCGAGCGTCAGGGCCGAGGTGCAGAACTCGTCCCACGCGTGGTCCTCGATCAGGTCGTACGCGCGCTCGTGCAGACCGTCGCCTTCGTCGAGGAGCGCGATGACGACGTTCGCGTCGAGGACCATCACCGCGCCGGCTGCCTCCGCGGTCGCGCTGCCGCGCCTGACCAGACCCCACGGCTGCCACCGAAGGAGCCGCCGAGGGTCACCTCCGCACCGTTGCGCAGGCGGAAGGTGGACGTTGCGGTGGCCGGATCGCGGCGGATGACTCCCGTCCGAGTTGGCTCGGGCTCGGGCTCGAGATCGGGCTCGACCTCCGGGTCGGCGTGACTGCGCGTCAGGAGGTCCGCGACCGGGACGCGCGGCGCGGGACGAGGCTGGGCGGAGCGGCTGTCGTCGACGAACATGCGGCGACGGTACTGACGCGGATGCCCGGGCGCGAAGGAGTTCGTATGTCGCTGCTCAGCTGAGCAGGGAGCGGATGTCGTCGGCGGACAGGTCGTCGGCGAACAGGGCGTCGTCGTCGATCATGGTCGCGAAGAGTTCCGCCTTCTTGGCGGCGAGGGCGAGCACCTTCTCCTCGATGGTGTCCTCGGCGATGAAGCGCTGCACGTTCACCGAGCGGGTCTGCCCGATGCGGTGCGTCCGGTCGACCGCCTGGGACTCGGCGGCCGGGTTCCACCAGGGGTCGAGCACGAAGACGGTGTCCGCCTCGGTCAGGGTCAGCCCGAAGCCGCCGGCCTTGAGCGAGATGAGGAACGCGGGCGCGGTGCCGTTCCGGAAGCGGTCGATGACCTGCGGACGCTTCCGGGTCGACCCGTCGAGGTACTCGTAGCCGATGCCGCGGGCGTCGAGCGCCTCGGCCACCATCCGCAGGAACGTCGTGAACTGGCTGAAGACCAGGGCGCGCCGGCCCTCGGCGGCGAGCTGTTCGAGCTCGTCGAGCAGCAGGTCGAGCTTCGCCGAGGGAACGGGCTCCGTACCGGCAGCGACGTCGCCGTCGGCGTCCTGGTCCGCCTGGTGCACGAGTGCCGGTGACAGCGCGAGCATCCGGAGGAGCGTCAGCGACCGGAAGACGATCATCCGGTTGCGCGCGAGGTCGTCGATGAGGTCGAGGACCTTCAGCCGCTCCCGGTTCAGGGTCGTCTCGTAGAGCGCACGGTGCGCGGGGTCGAGCGTCACCCGGACGACCTGCTCCTGCTTCGGCGGCAGGTCGGCAGCGACGCTCTCCTTCGTCCGTCGGAGCATGAGCGGGCGGATCCGGCGACGGAGTCGGGCGGTGAGGTCCTTGCGGGCGTCCCCGCGCAGGTCGGGGGAGCCGAGCGGCTTCACGTAGTCGTCACCGAAGCGCGACCACGACGACAGCAGCCCGGGCGCGACGACGTGGAACAACGCCCAGAGGTCGGTCAGCCCGTTCTCGAGCGGGGTCCCGGTGATCGCGAACTTCACCGGCGCGGGCAGCTCGGCCGCGACCCGGTGCGTCTGCGACTGCGGGTTCTTCACGAACTGCGCCTCGTCGAGCACGAGCGCCGACCAGGACACCCCGGTGTACTCGGCGGCGTCGAGGCGCAGCAGTGCGTACGACGTCACGACGACGTCCGACTCCGCGGCGGCACGGGCGACCCGGGTGTGGTCCTTGAGCGAGGTCGCCGTGACGGTGGTCACGCGGAGCGACGGGGTGAAGCGTGCTGCCTCGTCCGCCCAGTTGCCGACGACCGACGTCGGCGCGACGACGAGGAACGGCGGGGCGTCGGGCTCGGCCTCGCGGGCGGCGGCGATCATCGCGAGCACCTGCAGGGTCTTGCCGAGACCCATGTCGTCCGCGAGTACCCCGCCGATGCCGTGCTCGCGGAGGAACCGCAGCCAGGCGTAGCCGGCGTGCTGGTACGGACGGAGGTCGGCGTGCACGGTGTCGGGCACGGGGACCTCGTCCGGCGGTGCGGCGTCGAGCAGGCCAGCGGCGATGCGCTGCCAGCGTTCGTCGTGCTCGGTCTCGTCGGCTAGCTGATCGAACTCCGACCACAGCCCGGCCTGCAGCGGGGTCACCGTCAGGGCCTGGTCGGGCTCCCACTCGTCGAGCTCGCGGGCTTCCTCGATGAGCTCCTTGAGCCGGTCGAACGTCGGATCCGCCAACGACAGGTACGACCCGTCGACGAGCTTCATGCGGCGGTCGCGCTTCGCCAGCGCCCGGAGCAGCGGGGTGAAGGGGATCTGCCGCCCGTTCACGGTGACGAAGATGCCGAGGTCGAACCAGTCGTGCTTCTCGGACGGCATCGTCGTGACACGGATGTGCGGGCGGCCGGTCAACCGTTCGTGGTCGCCGGGCTCGCCCTGCACGACGGTCCGGACGCCGTGTGCGGGCAGGGCGGGCAGGAGTTCGGTCGCGAAGACCGCGACGTCCGCACCGTCGACCGTGCCGTCCTCGAACCAGGCGAGACCGCCACCAGGGCCGGGAGGCGCAGATCGCCTGCCGTCGTCGGCCTGCGCCGACGGGTCGGCCGGGTCGTCCGCGGCGCGCACCCCCGACAGGTCGGGGAGCGGGCCGTGCAGCGTGACCGGGTCCTTCCGTCCGTCGACGTGCCAGCGCCACTGGAGGTGCAGGCGGTCGTCGGTCCGCGGAGCCCGGGCCGGCTCGAACGTCGCCGTCAGGACGAGCTCCGCCGGTGTGCGCTCGGGGAGCTCGACCGAGCCGTCGGAGCTGACGAGGCCGAGCGCTCCGCGGAGCCGCGGCGACCAGTCGGCCAGGAACTCGTCGACCGACTCCGGCGGGACGGTGACGCGCGCACCCTCGACGAGCATCCGGCGCTGGTCCGCCGGGACGGGTGAGGCGGTCGGTGCCAGGGTGACGTGGAACTCGGGGCTCTCGCGGAAGGCGTAGACGCCGTGGTCGCCGATCGTGCGCGCCGAACCCTCGGGCACCGGGCGCCCGTCGACGACCGCGCTCGCGCCGATGACCAGCGCGCCGTCGTGCCGCGCGGCGTCGAGGAGCACACGGGCCTCGCTCCCGAGCGCCGCGCCGCCCTCGCGCTTGCCGGTCACGAAGGCGATCCCGAGCCCGGGTGCCTGCTGCAGGAGCGGCCAGAGCAGCGGGCTGCCGAAGTCGTCGAGGTGCACCCAGTCGCTCTCGCCGGGCAGTCCCGCGAGCTGCCCGGCTCGGTGCAGCGCGGAGAACTGCAGGAACCAGGCGTGCTGCTCGTGTGGGATGCCGAGCCGGTTCATCGAGTAGGGGAGCGTGCCCCAGGTGAGCTGCCCGCGGACCCAGTTGCCCGCGGCGCTCCGGGTGACCGGGCGCACGCCGAGCCGGACACCGCGAGCTCGCGACGGCAGCGCCCGGCCGGCGGCTCGCGCTCGTGAGGCGAGCGCGGCCGGGACGGCGTCACGCAACTCGAACTGCAGACCCATCGGCGTGCCCTGCGGGTCGACCACCTGGTCGTCGTCACCGGCGAGGCGGGCGAGGTCGAGCCTCCAGTCCGGGGCGGGAGGAGCGGCCGGGGGAGTCGCTGCTCGGGGTTCGGCGGCGAGGGCCCGCGCGTTGATGGTGAGGAGCGCGGCGGCGACGTGCTTGCAGTCGCCGCCGAGGGGGCAGGAGCACGTGCTGCGGACGGGGCGGACGAACTCGCCGCGGGCGACGGTGGTCTCGACGCGGAGTTCGTAGGGGTCGTCGGCGGAGCCGGAGACGGTCGCGGTGACCGTGCCGTCGTCGTCGTGCCAAGTGGCGTCCTCGACCAGGCCGGCGCGGACGACGTCGCGCGCACGGCCGAAGGTCTGCGGCCCGACGAACCGGATGACGTCGACGGCGTCGATCATCGGGGCGGCGGGCACGGGTCCATCGTGCCAGGCGCCACCGACCTCCGCTGCTGGCCCTCCGCTGCTAGCGTGGGCGGGCGCCGGAGGGCGCGCGACACGAGGGGGATCGCATGGGGAACGCAGTGCGCAGCAGCGCCGTGGTGGCAGGGGCAGTGGCGACGGTGGTCGCCCTGTCGGGGTGCAGTGTGCTCGGCGCGGGGACACGGACTGCCGAGGCGCCGGCCCCGAGCGCGAGCGCGACGACGGCGGCGACGCCCGGCAAGGCGTCCTGCGACCTCGCCTCCGGGACCGGGTCGGTCTCCGTCGAGGAGACCGCGGACGCCTACCGCGTCGAGTGGTCCGGCGTGCCGACGGACGACGACGGGGCGCGGCAGGAGTACCAGGTGCAGCTCGGCACGGAGTCGCAGGACGACCACATCACGATGTACATCGAGTTCGACAGCATCACCGGGGCGACCACCTACGGATGGTTCGACCCGGACACCCTCGACGTCGATCCGGTGCCCGGTGAGCCCGACACGTCGGCCGGCACCGTGGTCGGTGTCTTCCCGAAGCAGCGGGACATCGACGCTTCGTACTGGTCGCCGTCGTGGTCGAAGACCACCACCGAGGACTCGGACACGACGTACTGCACCGATGACGGTCAGGTCCTCGACTGGACGCCACTCGCCTGAGGTGACTGTCCGCGTCCCGTTCTGGGGGCGTCGCTGACAGCGGCTCAGGTGCAAGATCGATGCGTGCTGCAGTCACTGGTGTACATGAGCTCCGCCACCGAGCCCTTCGACGAGGCTGACCTCGAGGCAGTGCTCGACCACGCCCGGACGCGGAACACCGCCGACGGGCTGACCGGCATGCTCGTGCACCGGGGCGGACGCTTCATGCAGCTGCTCGAGGGGCCGTACGACGCGGTGATGGCGACCTACGGACGGATCGTCGCGGACGAGCGGCACGACGACGTTCGGCTCCTCGTCGAGGAGTCGATCCACACGCGGCGGTTCCCGGAGTGGTCGATGGCGTACGACCGTGAGTCCGATGGTGTCGCGGTGCCCGAGGGATTCAGCACGTTCCTCGACCAGGGGGACCAGAGTGCCGACCAGAGCCGCCCGCGTGAGCTGCTGCGGTGGTTCCGGAACCACCCGATGGCGGACCCGACGGCGGCGAAGGGCAAGCACCGGCGCGACGCCTGACGCCGTTCGACTGTCGTGCTCGGGGACCTGGATCGATCGGGTCATACTGGTCCGGTGACGACACTGCGAGGCATGATCCGCTCGACCGAGACGCGCGAGGCCGAGGGCTACGCGGACTCCGTCGTGGCGGCCAAGGAGGCAGCGGTCGCCGCACTCGACCTGGACGGGTTCGCGCTGACGCAGACGAACGCGGTCGAGAGCAAGGCGACGGGGGAGACCACGATCAAGGCGACCGCGCGGTCGAGCGAGACGCGAGAGCACGAGGCGTCCGGGCCGAACTACGAGGCGGCGCTGGCCGCCTACCGGAACACCGTGCCGGAGGGGTGGCAGGCGCAGCACGTGTGGGTGGTGGCGGAGTAGCGCGGGATCGCTGATCAGCGTTCGGCTGCGCCTGCGGCGGGCCCGTCGATGCTGTAGACCGTCGGCTCCGGGACGGGCACGGACGCGTGTTGCCGGAGCCAGAAGCTCCCACCGCCCACGGTGAGTCGGTAGGGGCCGGGAGCCCGGTTGTACCGCCCGTGCGACGGCGTCGCGGTTGTCGGAGTAGATGCGCCGCGACAGGGTCAGGTGCCCGCAGTCGGTCGTCTCGAGGGACACGGCCGGGTGCGAGGAACCGGCACCCTTGGCTGACCGGTTCGACACGGTGACGGCTCGCGCTGACGTGATCGTGCAGGTCACCTGCTCCTGGTGTGCGTCGTCGTAGGCGACCATGACGAACAGCCCCGGGATCGCCGACAGCGTCGTGACGAAGAAGCAGAGGGAGAACAGCGTGAACAGCACGTTGCGCACCTGTCTCGGCTTCCGGTCCGCGGTGAGATTGTCGAAGAAGGTCGTGAACTCCGTCCACGGCTCCGTGGCGTTCTGTTCGAGCCAGTGGACGAGGACGTCGTGGTTGCGGTGGAACCGGTCGGTGGAGAAGCCTCAACCACGCGCGGTCCGGCCGCGGATGGTGGTGTTGCCCGTTCCCGATGCGCTGAACTCGACGAGCTCTCCGGGCGAGATCGTCCGGGTCCGCCGCAGGTGCGGCACCACCTCGAGTCGATCCGGGAACACGCGGATGCGGTTCCGGATGCTCCCGACGCTCATGTACAGGCCGAGCACACCGAAGGCGAGCAGCAGGCCGCTCGTCCACAGCTGGGTGAACCAGGCGCCACCGAACACCGCTCGGGTCGAGGCCAGCCAGACTCCGAGCGCGAGGACGCCCGTGCACAGTGCCGTCCAGGCGATCGGCGCGACGACACCTCCGCGGACCGTCACCGGACGCACGGTATCGGTGACCCGTGCTGCTTCCCCCACCACGGGTCGACACTACCGACCGAGGAGCGAGGACGACGCGAGTACCCAGCACGGGCGAGGCGTGACGACGGCCTGCCGGCGGAGGTGACAGCACGGCCGGAGACTGCTCATGATGGCGGTCATGAGTACGACCCAGACGATCGACGAGCCGTTCGCAAACGAGTTCGTGGACGCTGTGCGTGCCCGCTTCCGCGACAGCGAGCTCCTGTCTGACGGCATGGAGTGGGTGGCTGGCGGCGTCCAGCCGCCGGACGCAGCGATCATCCTCTACCGGGACCGGCCCGGCGGTCCGGTGCTCGGCCGGCGCTACCTCCTGCGGGAGTACTCGGCGCTCTTCGGCGGCGAGACGGCGCAGTGGCTCGCGACGGAAGCGTGGGTGTCCGACATCACCGACCCGTCGGGGGACGGAGCGCCGAAGGACGTCGACTGGGCGGAGGGACTCGTGCCCGATCCGACCGAGGTCCGCTGGCTCGACTAGGACCGGCGGTGCGCGTGCTCTCCTGACGGGAGCACGCACACCGTCGCCCTCGGGCGAGGAGCTTCAGCGTTGTTCCGTGGCCAGCTTGCTGTGCTTCCGCGAGTACCCGAAGTACACCCCGAGCCCGATCGCGAACCAGATCGCGAACCGCACCCACGTCTCCCACTGCAGGAACGTCACGAGCCACAGCGACGCGACGACACCGATGATCGGTACGACGGGCATGAACGGGAGCTTGAACTGCCGGTCGAGGTCGGGCTGCCGGTAGCGCAGCACGATCACCGCCGAGCAGACCACGACGAACGCGAGCAGGATCCCGATGTTCGTCAGCTCCGCCACGACGCCGATCGGCAGCACCCCGGCGAGCACCGCCGACGCGATGCCCAGGATCCAGGTGACCCGGGTCGGCACGTGCCGCTTCGGGTCGGTCTTCGCGAACCACTTCGGCATGAGCCCGTCGCGGCTCATCGAGAACCAGACGCGCGAGGCACCGAGCATGAAGGTGACGAGCACCGTCACGATGCCGACGATGGCACCGATCGCGATGACGTTCGCGACCCCGCCGAGCCCGACCGACGCGAACGCCGACGAGAACCCCGAGGCCGGGTCGATGTCGGTGTACTTCTGCATGCCGGTGAGCACCAGGGTCGCCAGGACGTACAGGACCATCGCGATGCCGAGGGACAGCAGGATCGCCTTCGGCATGTGCTTCCGGGCGTCGGTGGACTCCTCGGCGGCGGTGGACATCGCGTCGTAGCCGAACACGGCGAAGAACACGGTCGCGGCGCCGGTCATGACGCCGCCGAAGCCGAACGGGAAGTACGGCGAGTAGTTCGCGCTGTTGATGTGGAACACCCCGAGCACGACGATGAGCACGACGAGGCCGACCTTGATCGCGACGGCGACGAGCTCGAAGCGGGCGGCGCTCCGGATGCCCCGGGTCAGGACGAAGGCGGTGAGCAGGCAGAGCAGGATCGCGAACACGTCGACCACGTGCCCGTCACCGGTCCCGGGCGCGCCGAGCATCCACGCGGGCAGGTCGATGCCGAACTGCCCGACCAGGAAGCCGACGTAGCCGGAGATGCCGATCGCGACGACGGCGACGATGGCCGTGTACTCGAGCAGCAGGTCCCAGCCGATGAACCACCCGACGACCTCGCCGAGCACGGCGTACCCGTAGGTGTAGGCGCTGCCGGCCTTCGGGATGAGTCCGGCGAACTCCGCGTACGACAACGCGGCGGCCGCGCTCGCGACCCCGGCGATGAGGAAGCTGATGAGGACGGCGGGCCCGGCGACACCGTTCGCGACGGTGCCGGCGAGCGTGAAGATGCCCGCGCCGATGATGCCGCCGATGCCGATGGCCGTCAGCTGCCACAGGCCGAGGTGCCGTTTCAGGCCGCCCTCGCCCTCGGGTCCGTCGTCGATGGTCTCGATGGGCTTCCGCCGGAAGATCCCCTGTGTCGTCGTCGTCACGCGCCCACTCTGCTCCTTCTGCGGCGGTGGTGGTAGACCCGGCTGTATGCGTCGTGCAGCTCGTGTCGAACCCGGTCCCGGTCAGGAGTCCGTCTGGGACTACCCGCGTCCTCCCGCCGTCGAGGCCGTCCCCGAACGGGTCGTGGTGCGGCTCGGAGGTGCGGTCGTGGTCGACACGACCGATGCGGTGCGGGTGCTCGAGACCTCGCACCCGCCGGTCTACTACGTGCCGATGACGGGGGTCGAGCTGCGCCCGGCGCAGGGGTCGAGCATGTGCGAGTTCAAGGGGCGTGCACGCTACTTCGACGTGCTCGGCGGGGACGGGGTCGTCGCGCCCCGGGCGGCGTGGAACTACCCGACGCCGGAGCCCGGGTACGAGGACCTGCGCGACCGGATCGCGATCTACCCGTCGGCGGTGGACTCCTGCGAGGTCGGCGGCGAGGTCGTGCAGGCGCAGGAGGGCGACTTCTACGGCGGGTGGATCACCTCGCGGGTGGTCGGACCGTTCAAGGGCGGGCCGGGCACCCTCGGCTGGTGACCGCACGTCGAGCCGGACCATCGGGGCGGACGTCCGCCGCGCCTCCAGGCCGTCGACCGGTGCTGCCCGCCCGCCGTCAGCGACGCGCGTAGGGCGACCAGAACGGCGGCGGGAAGCCGCCGTCCGTCGCGAAGGCGAGCAGCTGCCAGGTCATCATCACCAGGCCGAGCGCACCGAGCACCAGCCCGATCCACGCCCACACGCGCACCGCTCGTCGACGACCGGCGAGGCGCACCGCGCGGAGGCCGCAGAGCACGCAGACGATGCCGAAGACGGCCTCGAGGAGCACGTGCCGCACCATGTCGGCGGCGGGCACGATGATGCCCATCCAGAGCGAGAGGGGAGCGAGCAGCACGGCGACGGTCGCGAGGACGGCGGGCGGTTCGTGGTCGCGAGCGACGGCTGCCATGGGTCCGAACCTACCGAGGTGGAAGGCAGCGTGCCAGCATGCCTCGACCGCCGCGTCGCGCGCTGCCGTCCGACGCGCCGGACGGTTCTCGTGGGAGCGAGCACGATGGGGGCATGCGTTCCTTCGTCCGTGTCCTCCTCGGTGCCGCGCTCGTCTTCGCCGGCACGAGCCACCTCACCTTCGCCCGCCGTGACTTCCGCGCCCAGGTGCCGGACTTCGTGCCGCTCGACACGGACACGACGGTGCTGGCCTCGGGCGTGGCGGAGATCGGGCTCGGCAGCGCGCTCCTGGTCACGCCGCGCAGCCGCCGGAAGACCGTCGGCACGATCGCGGCGCTGTTCTTCACGGTGATCTTCCCGGGGAACCTGTCGCAGTGGGTCAACCGGCGCGATGCGTTCGGGCTCGACTCGGACGAGAAGCGGGTCGCCCGCCTGTTCGGGCAGCCGCTGCTCATCTGGGCGGCGCTCTGGTCGACGCGCGGGTCCGGTACGGGGCGCTGATGTCCGCCCCGGCTGCATCGCAGGACCCGGACCTGTCGTCCGGGCCCGTCGACGTGGCCGGGTCGGACGCGGCGGTGGCGTCGGCTGCGTCGCTGGCTCCGCCTGCATTGCCGGGTTCACCTGCGTCCGCGTCCGCGTCGGCGTCGCCGGCTCCGTCTGCGTCGTCGGCGTCGTCCGGCCGGGAGGCTCGGGGCGCCGCCCGCACGCCCCGTCACGTCGTCGACGTGGTGGCGACGGTGCTGCTGCTCGCCCTGCTCGCCGTCGAGGCGGTGGCCGCCGGGGGCGGCATCGTCTTCCTGTCGATGGCGTTCCACTCGTGCGCCGCTCCCGGCACCACGTGCGACGCCGGCCTCGGTACCGGGGTGGTGACCGTCGGACCGGTCATCGTCGCGCTCGTGTTCGTCGGGACGGTGGTCGGCTGCGTGCTGCGACTCGTCCGTCGACGGCTCGCCTGGCCCCTGGCACTCGTCGGGATCGCGGCGATGGTCGTCGTCTTCTTCGCCGCGCTGCTGCTCGTCGACGCCGCGGTCCAGCACGGGTTCTGACCGTCCTCCTGCACAGCGGACGACTTCGGCGACGGCGTCCACAGATCGTTGCTCGGCGCTGCTCGCGGCCGCTGGCGTCCCGCAGGCTCGGGGCATGTCAGGAACCGATGTGCTCGACCAGCTGTTCACCACGTCCGCACGCACCGACGCCGACGTCGTCGCCCTCGTCTCCGGGGTCGTCGGACGCCCGATCCGGAGACAGTGCTGGGTGCTCTTCCTCGACGAACGGGCGATCCCGGTGCCGTTCCTGCTCCCCGTGTCCGACCTGCCGCTGCAGCCGGACGAGCACGTCGAGGACTTCGCCACGCTCGTCGCCGAGGTCTGCGTCGACAACTCCGCGGCCGAGGTGGTGCTCGCGTGGGAACGGCCGGGCGAGACCCAGCTGTTCCCGGTCGACTGGGAGTGGATCGACGCCTGCGCGTGCGCCTTCGCCGAGCGGGCGGTGCGCCTCCGGGGGCAGGTCGTCGTGAACGCGACGGGAGCGTCGATGGTCGAGCTCCACGACGCCGAGGAACTCGGGCCGGTGCTGCGGTGACCTCAGCCCTGCGGGGCGGTGTCCGGCACGGTCTGGCCGGTCAGCCCCTCGACGACAGCCTTCGCCTCCGGCCAGGACTTCGCGTAGTGGTCCGGGTCCGCGTTGATCTGCACCGCATGCGCCATCTGGGTCGGGGTCATCGTCTTCCACCCCGGCGTCTTGACGAGCTTCGTGAAGAACATCGTCGCGGCCGTGTACGGGTCCATCCGCTGCTCGTAGGTGCCCCAGGCGCCGTTGTCGCGCTGCTGGAAGAGCCCGCGGCTGTCCGGTCCGGCGGCGTCCCCGTGGTCGAGATTCACCAGGCTCGACTCGCCGATCGCGGTCATCACGCCGACGGCCTGGGTGTGCGGGCCGATGCCGAGCGCCTGTGCGGCCTCGATCACGTACGCCGCGTTCACCAGACGGTCCTGGCAGAAGCCGGCGATCGGTCCAGCGGGCACCACGATGCCGCCGACGGTCCGCGAGGGGACGTCCGGGCATGCGGGTTCGGCGGTGACAGACCTGGCTGCACCGGTCAGCGAATGCACGGCGATGACGACGACGACCACCACGCCGATGACGGCTGCGACCACCCCTGCCCCGAACACCGAGGCGATGGTGATGCCGGCGCGGCGCATGGCGGGTCCTTCCGGGCGGGTGGTCCGTCGCGAGGGCCGGACGGTCGGGTGCAGAGCACGACGAGCGTACGGGCGTCGGCTGGGAACCGCAGCCGCCCGATCGGGGGTGTCGGCAGCCGAGGACCCGGCCCGCCGCCCGCCGCTCACGCGGCCTGCCGCTCACTGTCCGCAGGTCGGCCCGGCCTCCGGAGATCAGTCTCGCCGTCGCCCGGAGCGGAAGGCGGCCGACAGCGAGATGAGGGCGATCACCCCGACGGACACCGCCAGGATGATCTCGCTCGCTTCCATCAGCCGTCCCGCCCGTCGTCACGCCGCCCGTCGGTGCGCTCGGCGTGGCCGCCGTCCGCGTGGTGCCGGTGACCCGTGCCCGGGGGGACCACAGCGGTGGGCTCGGTGACGAGGCCGGTCGGTGCCTTCTCGGTCTGCTTCCGACCGTGCGTGAACCAGGTGAGGAGCCAGAGCAGGACGCCGAGGCCGAGCAGCGCTCCGGCGATCTGGTACTGCTGCGGGTCCCGGCCCGACGAGAACGGCAGCACCAGCCACAGGCAGGTCACGACACCGATCACGGGGATCACGACTCCCGCCCGGAAGTGCTTGTGGCCGACGCGGTCCCGACGGAGCACCAGCACCGAGAGGTTCACGACCGTGAAGACCGAGAGCAGGAGCAGCGAGGTGGTGCCGCCGAGGACCACGACGATGGGGGAGTCCGGGTCGAGCGACACCCATCCGATGAGCAGCAGCGAGATGACGGTGGTGAAGACGATCGCCGTCGACGGGGTGCGGCGGGCCGGTGACACCCGCGACAGGAACCCGGGCAGCACCCCCTGCTTGCTCATGCCGTAGAGCAGTCGGGACGCCATCATCATGTTGATCAGCGCCGTGTTCGCCACCGCGAACATCGAGATGAACGGCAGCAGGTCGGCGATCGGGAAGTCCGGCGCCGCGGTCTGCACGACCGTGACGAGCGGCGTCTCGTTGCCCGCGAGCTCACCGATCGGAACCACGGCGACGGCGCAGATGGACACGAGCACGTAGATGACCGCCGTGATGCCGAGGCCGGTGAGCATCACCTTCGGGAAGATCCGCGACGGGTCCTTCGTCTCCTCGGCCATGTTGACCGAGTCCTCGAAGCCGACCATCGCGAAGAACGCCAACGACGTCGCGGTGGACACCGACAGCAGCAGGGACTTGTCCTCGGGGGTGTCGAACATCACCACGCGCGAGAAGTCCGCGTTGCCACCCGCGATCGCCCAGAAGCCGATGAGGATCACCATCACCAGACCGGACAGCTCCACGAGGGTGAGCACGACGTTCGTCTTCACGCTCTCGCTGACTCCGCGGAAGTTGACCGCCATCACCGCGAGCATGAAGCCCATCGCGATGAGCATCACGACGCCGTTCGGCAGCTCGAGGCCGAAGCCGGCGCCGAGGTTCGCCGCGAACGCCCGAGAGGCCGTGCTCGCTGACGTGATGCCCGAGCACATCACGATGAACGTGACGATGAAGGTGACGAAGTGGATCCCGAACGCCTTGTGGACGTAGAGGGCGGCGCCCGCCGTCTGCGGGTACTTCGTCACGAGCTCCAGGTACGAGAACGCCGTCAGCAGCGCGACCGCGAACGCGATGAGGAAGGGGAGCCACGCGGCGCCGCCGACCTCCGCGGCCACCTGACCGGTGAGTGCGTAGACACCGGTGCCGAGGATGTCCCCGACGATGAAGAGCAGCAGCAGCTTGGGCCCGATGACGCGCTTGAGCGTGGGCTGCTCCTGCTGCGTCGCGTCCGACTTGGTGGTGGTCATACGTCAGCCTTTCCCGAGGGATGGCACTCTGTCTACTCTCACAGGAAGATCGCCGCTGCCTGCAACACGCCCGTCTCCTGATCACGCGGTCGCTCACGGGTGCCGGTCGCTACGCTCCGGGACATGCACGACGATTCCGACACCACCGAAGAACCCGTCGAGTTCGCCGACTTCAACGCGAAGCTGCTCGTGCTCGACGTCCTCTGCTACGACCTCGGCGTCCTCGAGCCCTACGACGGGGACGAGGACGAGGACAGCGGCGAGGACCTCGACGTCGAGGGGCAGGACGACCGCGCCCGCGAGTACTACGACGACCTCGACCTGCTGCCGTCGCACCTGGCGCTGGTGACGGAGCTCACCGTCGACTCCGACCTCGAGGTCCTGCAGGACGTCCACCCCGGCTGGGACGGCTCCGACGACCGGTACGACCCGCAGAACTGGGACGACGTGCTCGACCTCCCGGCGCTGACGACCGTGTACGCCGCCGCGCCGCTGCCCGGGCACGTGACCGAGCGCCTCGCTGCGAAGGGCGTCGAGGTCCGCTCCGCCTGACCCTGCTCGGCGCCGGGCACAGCGCAGCCCGCGCTACCGCTGCAGCGCCCGCACCTGCTCGGTGAACTGCGCTGCGCCACCCTGCGCCGGGTGCCGCACCGCCACGGCGTCGATGCCCGCCAGCGCGAGCGCTCCCTGTGCCTTCCGCCCGACCGCGACGACCCGCACCGGGTGTCCGGCGCCGCGAGCCGTACGCAGCGCCTCGAGCAGCGCGAGCGCGACCGGGGCTCCCGCGCGCACCTCCGCCGGGCGTGGGGTCCGGTTCGTCAGCCGATCGGGCGCGACGAACGGGTGGTGCGGGAAGATCGCCCACGCAAGGGGCAGCGGCCCGGACCAGTCCTGCAGCGCAGCGTGCACGACCCGCGACGAGGCCTCCCACGGTGCCGTCGGTGCCGGCGGAACGAGGACGTCGAACCCGAGCGAGTCGAGCTCCCGCATGCTCGTGAAGGGGATGCCCGTGTTCGTCATGCCGCGCCACCCGGGCGCCTCGGCGACGAGCACGGTGTCGGCAGCAGCCCCGACGTGGGACAGGTAGGCCGACAGGTTCGCCCGTCGGAGCCGCCCCTCCGCCGAGTCGGTCGAGTAGAGCGCCTCGGCGTCGTTGGCCACCGGAACGGCGTCGAGCGCGGCCCAGAACGCCCCGAGGCCGGTCACGAGCGTCCGAGCACCCGGCGGTAGACGTCCTCGAGTCCGGCAGCCGACCGCTCCCAGCTCAGGCGCTCGGCGTGCTCGCGCCCAGCGGCAGCGAGCCCGGCGGCGTACGCGGCGTCGGTCAGGATCCGCTCGATCTCGGCGGCCCAGTCGCCAGGGTC
The DNA here is from genome assembly GCF_003989515.1 of Curtobacterium sp. HSID17257. Taxonomy (GTDB): domain Bacteria; phylum Actinomycetota; class Actinomycetes; order Actinomycetales; family Microbacteriaceae; genus Curtobacterium. Next base: position 24,451 of record NZ_RBLU01000007.1, on the reverse strand, counting down.
CCGCGACTCAAGCACGACCCCGGTCTCCCCGTCGACCACGGCCTCCCGCAGTCCACCGGCCGCCGCGGCGACGACGGGCACCCCGGAAGCGGAACCCTCGAGCGCGACGAGGCCGTACGTCTCCGAGTGCGACGGCACGAGCACGGCCGCCGCGCCACGGAACAGGAAGGCCAGGTCGGCACGCGACTGCGGACCGACGAACGTCACGCGGTCGGCGATGCCGTGCGCGGCGGCGAGCCGACGCAGTTCGTCCACGTAGTCGCCCGCCTCGCTCGAGGCGTCGCCCGCGATGACGAGGGTGGGGCGGGCCTCCCGGCCGATGCCCGCCACCGCCTCGATCGCCAGGTCGAGCCCCTTGAGCGGTTGCACGCGCGCCGCCGCGACGACGTACGGGGTCTCCGCACGGCGCGCACCCGCACCCGCGGGGCGGAAGACGGATCCGTCGACGCCCGGCGGCACGATCCAGGTGCGCGACTCGTCGCCGCCCAGGCGGGTGCGGACGGTCGACGCCTCGGCTGAGGACACGACGACCACGGCGTCGGACTCGCGTGCGAGCATCTGCTCGCCGGCGGGACGACCGGCGGACTCGGGGCGCTCGCCCTCGGACAGCGGGGTGTCCGACTCGGCCGCGATGGAGTGGAAGGACTGCACGTGCGGGATGCCCCGCTCGCGGGCGACGGGCAACGCGGCGACGCCGGAGAACCAATGGTGCGAGTGCAGCACGTCGTACGGGCCGAGCTCCTCGAGGCCCGCCCGGAACGGCTCGATGAACGCGTCGTGCTCGCCCTTGGGCACCGGCTCGGCGGGGCCGGCGGACAGGAACCGCAGGCACACGCCCGGCACCAGCGACACGCTGTCCGGCTGCGTCGGCGCCGATCGTCGCGTGATGATCTCGACCTGGTGACCGCGGTCGGCCAGGGCCTCGGCCTGGTGCCGGACGACGACGTTCATGCCGCCGACCTCGCCGGATCCGGGCTCGTCGCCGGGGGAGGTGTGCAGCGACACCAGCCCGATGCGCAGGGGTTCGGTCGTGGTGCTCACGGCGTCGAGCCTAGCCGCGCGGCCGCCGCTGGGACCCACGGGCGGGCGCCACCAGGACGGGCCGGCGGCCCGCCTCGTCCGGCGGGTCGGACGGGAGGCCCGGATCACCTCCCAGCACCTGCACCCGTCCGTCGCCGTGCCGCTCCCAGAACGCGGCGGTCCAGGCGCAGAGGGCACCGTCGAGCAGGTCCTCCCGGTGCTTGTGCGTCGGCCCGTGCAGCACCGAGGGCTCGGCGAGTCCGGCCGTCAGCGGATGCGAGTCGAGCAGCAGCGGCGGGTCGAGCGGAGTCGTGCGCAGCCGGTGCACGAGGTCGTCGAACGCCTCGGCACGCCGCTGCCGGGCGACCGCTGCCGGCACCTTCAGGTCGAGGCGCTTGTACCGCGGACGCTCGTCGTCGTAGCCGAGCTCCTCGACACCCACGAGCGTCGTGTACGGGTAGCACTCGAAGGCCGCCGGCCCGGTGCGCTCGCGCATCGCGGCGGTGTCGCTGACGTAGCCGATCCCGAGCGCCGTCAGCCGGTCGAGCAGTCGGGCGCCGGCGCTCGCCGCCGAGGCCAGGTTCGTCGGGTTCGCCGCGACCTTCCACCGGCCGTAGCGCTGCCCGACCTGCCGCTCGGCCTCGCGGATACCGGTCGGGTTCGTCACCACGAGCGAGGCGTCGACGGCGACCAGGGTCCGCGGGCCGAGGTGCGCCGCGATCCAGTCCGTCACGGCGTCGACCCCGCGGGCCCACCCGGCGTCGGTGATCGTGCCGTCGTCGGCCATCGCGACGAGGCCGGTCTCGTTCGCGGGCTTCCGGTCGCTGCCGAGTCCCCACGCCAGGTCCACCCCGAGGTACGCCGTCACCGGTCCATCGTGCCCGCTGTCGCTCGGTCGACGCTCCACACCCGTCGCCGAGCGGCCCGGCCGACGCGCAGCAGCCGTTGCCGAGCGGGCAGGACATGCCGCCCGTGGTGCACCGAGCGGGCACGACATGCCGCCCGAGGTGCGCCGAGCGGGTGCAAGTCGTCGGCCGGAGGCGGTGAGCGTGACAGAACTGGCCCGCTGGGCGGGAGCGCTCGGCGGGAGCGGGAGCGGGCGACGGCGGTCAGGCGGCCTGCGTCCGGCATCGCCGAGGGTTCATCCGGTGGGCGCGGAGCCCCGTTCGGGGACTCGCGGTGACGCTGAGGTGTCGTCACTATCGACTCCGACCGGCCGGAAGGGGCAGATGGCATGCGGTGGGCAGCACTGAGGACGAAGACCAAGGCGACGATCGTCGTCGCGGTCGCAGCGACGATCTGGCTCGGGGGAGTGGGCTCGGCCGGAGCGCTCGTCGGGGCGGTCGCGTCGAACGCCGCCGATGCACGGCCCGTGACGGCGGTGGCGGCCGCCGAGACCGCACGTCCCGAGGCCACTCGCACTCCGACGCCGACTCCCACGCCCGTCGTCGCCGTCTCGGAGGAGACCGAGGACACCGCGATCCCGTTCGAACGGACCTCGGTCGACGACCCTGCGCTGCCGAAGGGACAGTCGAAGGTCACGACGGCCGGCGTCGACGGCGTCGAGACGACCACCTGGCGCGTGACCACGACCGACGGCGTGGAGACCGACCGTGTCGAGGTCGGCAAGGAAGTGACCCGTGCTCCGGTCGCCGAAGTGACGGCCATCGGTTCGTACGTCGCTCCTGCTCCGGTAGCGCCTGCTCCGGCACCGGTCCAACAGGCTCCGGCCGCTCCTGCGCCCGTGCAGCAGGCCCCGGCCCAGGGCACGATCACCCCGGGGGCGTTCTGCTCCGACGCGCAGAGCGGCGCAGTCGCACAGGCGGCCAACGGTCGCTCGTACCAGTGCGGAGGCAAGGGGCCCGACGCCAACGGCCACCTGCACTGGAACACCATGTGACCCGACGCCGGTCCGGCCGTGTACGGTCCGCTGCATGGCGAGCGAGGCGACGACGCTGACGGTCCCGGGCCCGGACGGCGACCGGGAGGTCCGGATCAGCAGTCCGTCCCGCGTGCTCTTCCCCGAGGTCGGCATCACGAAGCTCGACCTCGCCGAGTACCTGGTCGCGGTCGGGGAGCCCTTCGTCCGGGCGAACGGCGACCGGCCGATCTCGCTGCAGCGCTTCGGGTCGGGCATCGACGGCGAGTCGTTCTTCTCGAAGAACCCGCCGAAGGGCGCTCCCGAGTACGTGCGCGACGTCGTCGTGACCTACCCGAGCGCCCGCTCGCACCCGCAGCTGGTGATCGACGAGCCGGCGGTCGCGGTCTGGGCAGCGCAGATGAACACCGTCGTGTTCCACCCCTGGGCGTCCCGCGCCGAGGACTCCGACCACCCGGACCAGCTCCGCATCGACCTCGACCCGCAGCCGGGGACCGACTTCCACGACACCGTGCCGGTCGCGCACGAACTCCGGACGGTGCTCGCGGAGGTCGGACTGACGGCGTGGATCAAGACCAGCGGCAACCGCGGCCTGCACGTGTTCGCACCGATCCGGCCCGAGCACGAGTTCCTCGACGTCCGGCACGCGGTGATCGCGGCGGCGCGGGAACTCGAGCGGCGGATGCCCGACCGGGTCACGACGTCGTGGTGGAAGGAGGAGCGGGGGCAGCGCGTGTTCGTCGACTTCAACCAGGCGAACCGTGACCGCACCATGGCCGGTGCCTACAGCCCACGAGCCCTGGCGCACGCGAGCGTCTCGACGCCCGTCACCTGGGACGAGCTCGACAGCGTGGACCCGACGACACTGACGGTGCTCACCGTCCCGGAACGGCTGCGGACCGGCGGGGACCCGTGGGAGACCATGCACGAGGAACCGGGCGACATCGCGCCGCTCCTCGGCTGGTGGGACCGTGACCTGGCGGACGGCCTCGGCGAGCTGCCGTTCCCGCCGGACTTCCCGAAGATGCCGGGGGAGCCGCCGCGCGTGCAGCCGTCCCGGGCGAAGAAGGCCTGAGGGGCTGAGCAGCCCCCGTCGGCTCAGGCCGCGGCGACGTCCTCGGCGCGGTGCTCGGGCTTCGCGACTCGGCTGGTGTGCATCGGCAGCGTGACGCTCGCCGTGTGCAGGCGCGTCAGGCGGGACCAGGTGCCTCGGTTGGCGTCGCTGATGCCGTCGATGATCATGTCCCGCTCCCGTCTGCTGTGTGCTCCCGGATCCCCGTCCGGAAGTCACTAGTTAGCCTAACTACTGCGAGCATATTGACGCGCGACGGCCGGTGCAAGCGCTAGGACAGCACGTCACGCAGGTCGTACGCAGATGGGACATCGAGCTGCTCGAACCCGCATGACCGGGCGTCGCGGTCCGGCCGCCAGCGCTCGAACTGCACGGTGTGCCGGAACCGCTCGCCCTCCATCTGGTCGTACCGCACCTCGAGCACGCGCGACGGCTCGAGCCGGACGAAGGAGGTGTCGCGACCCGACGAGAACCGCGACCGTTCCCCGTCACCGGTCACGGGCCTCCCGTCCGCGTCGCGGAGCACGACGGGCTCGAGTTCCTCCACCAACTGCTGGCGCCGACGGTCGGTGAAGGCGGAGACGCCGCCGACCTGGCGGAGGTCGCCGTCCTCGTCGTACAGCCCGACGAGCAGCGAGCCGACGCCGCTGCCGCTCTTGTGCACGCGGTACCCGATCGCGACGACGTCGGCGGTCCGGTGGTGCTTCACCTTGAGCATCGTGCGCTTGTTCGGCTCGTACGCCTTCGCCCGCGGCTTCGCGACCACGCCGTCGAGACCGGCGCCCTCGAACGTGGTGAGCCACTCGCGGGCGAGGTCGACGTCGAGCGTGGTGCGGGTGACGAACAGCGGGTCGGTCATGCCCTCCGCGAGGGCCTCGAGTCGCTCGCGCCGTTCGTCGAACGGCAGGTCCACCAGTTCCGTCCCGTCGACCGCGAGCAGGTCGAACGCGACGAACTGTGCGGGGGTCTCGACGCTGAGCTTCCGGATGCGCGACTCTGCGGGGTGGATGCGCTGCGACAGGGCCTCCCAGTCGAGGTGCTCCGCGCCCGGCTCGCCGCTCCGCAGCACCACCTCGCCGTCGAGCACGACCGGGTGGTCGCGCCCGCCGAACTGCGCGCGGAACGCTTCGACGAGCTCCGGGAAGTACCGTGTCAGCGGCTTGGCGCCGCGGCTGCCGATGGTGACGTCGTCGCCGTCGACGGTCACGATCCCGCGGAAGCCGTCCCACTTCGGCTCGTACCGCAGCCCGCCGCGGACGCTGTCCGGGTCGGGCACGGTGGCGACGGCCTTGGCGAGCATCGGTGCGATCTCCATGCTGCCTGTCTACTCGCGGGTGCTCCGGTGGACGGACGGGAGGCGCGGCTCGCCGTGCTCGGTCGGCTCCGTCACTAGGGTGGTCGCGTGACGACCGTGCCCCCGCCGGCAGCGCCGGCACCGGAACCGATCAGCCCCGTGCAGGCCGCTGCGCTCCGCGCCGGTGCCCTGCCGCCCGTCGAGCAGGTCCGCCCCGGGGTCTGGACCATCGCGGTGCCGTTCCGCGGAGGAGTCCCGGACGCGACCCTGTCCTACGTGGTCGAGGGGACCGACGGCTCGCTCACCGTCGTCGATCCCGGCTGGGCGGCGGACGACGACCTCACGGTGCTCCGCGCGGGCCTCGCAGCGGTCGGGCGGTCCGTCGACCAGGTCGGACTCGTCGTGGTGACGCACCTGCACGCCGACCACCTCGGCGCCGCCGCAGCGCTCCGGCGCGCGAGCGGCGCCCGGGTCGTGATGCACCGGCTCGAGGTCGACGCCCTGCGTCGGGAACGGGAGGACGCCGCGGCGAACGACGCCGACATCGCCGGGTGGGGGCTGCCCGACGAGCTGGTCGCCGGCGTGGTCGCGGCCTGGGGGAGCGGACGTCGGATCGGGCTCGGGCGGACGGCGGAGCCCTTCGCGGACCTGCTCGTGGAGGACGGCGGCATGCTGCCGATCCCCGGGCGCGACGTCCGGGCGCTCTGGACGCCGGGGCACACCGCCGGGCACCTGTGCCTCGTCGACGAGGGCGACGGGCTGCTCTTCACCGGCGACCACGTGCTGCCGCGGATCAACCCGGGCATCGGCCTGGGCGGGCGGACGGCGACGAACCCGCTCGGCGACTACCTGGCCTCCCTCGCGCGGCTCGACGGGTACGCGCACCTGGAGGTCTGCCCGGGGCACGAGTACCGCTTCCGGGACGTCGTGACGCGTGCGCGGACGCTCGCGCGACACCGCGAGGAGCGCTCCCGGCACGTCGCCGAGGCGCTCGACGCGCTGACGTCCCCGACCCTGTTCGAGGTCGCGTCGCGCGTGCCGTTCAGTGGTGGGATCGACTCGATGTCGGGGTTCCTGCTCGCGAGCGCGCTGACCCAGACGGCCTTCCACGCGGATCTGCTCGGCCGGTCGGACGAGATCCGACCAGCCTGACGACGGGCCTGTCCGACCGGCGGGGCCTGTCCGATCGTCGGATCAGGCGACCAGTGGGATCAGGCGACCGTCGCTGCGAGCCGTTCGAGCGTCGTGCGCGCGTCGGCGAACTCGGCCGCCGCGTGCTCGGCGAGCGGCGCGAGGTCCGGGATCCGGTCGGCCAGGGTGGCGCTGACGGTCACCGGGTACAGCTTCATGCCGAGCGCGGTGCCGAGGATGAGGTGCAGCACCGGCGAGCCGTGGTCCCAGGTCTCGGTCGGGGAGCCCGCGTCGTAGGTCGCCCCACGGCTGACCACGGTCACCACGGGGCGACCCGCGAGCGGCTGCACGTCGCCGGCCAGCACCCCGGGCACGTGAATGCGGTCGATCCACGCCTTGAGGGTCGACGGCACCGTGTAGTTGTACAGCGGCGCGCCGACCACGACGGCGTCGGCGGCGAGGAGCTCGTCGATGACCTGCTGGCGGAGCGCCTCGGCCTCGGGCGCGACGGACTCCTCGGCGGTGCGGTCGGCTGCTGCCCAGTGCAGTGCGGACGACTCCAGGTGCGGGAGCTGGTCGACGTGCAGGTCCCGCCGCACCACCGTGTACTCGGGACCGCGGGCGCGCCAGGCATCTGCGAACGCGGCGGTCAGGGCGCGCGAACGCGAGTGAGCGAGGTCGGCCGACGAGTCGATGTGCAGCAGGGAGGGCATGCGGCCCACGCTACCGATGCCGGGCCGCGGCGGACGGGCAGCCGACCGGTCGTGTCCGCACGGACGCCGACGGCCCCGTCGTGTCCGGGTGGGACACGGCGGGGCCGCGGGAGGTGCCTCCCGTCCGGCCCGGTCCGACGGCCCGACGAACGGGACCGACGGCCGAACCGGACGGTGGTGTCAGCGCTGGGTGCGACGGCGACCGATGGTGCGGGCGCCTGCCAGACCCGCACCGGCGGCGATCAGGCCGAGGGCCCAGGCGATCGGCGCGGTCTCGTCGGCACCGGTGAAGGCGAGCTGGCCCGTCGTGGCCGTCGGCACGGTCGGCGTGGTGCCGACGGTCGCGGCGGTCGGGACGACCGTCACCGGGAAGGAGACCGAGACGTCGTCCTGCGCCACCGTCAGGCGGTGGGTCGAGGCGTGCGGGAACGTGACCTTGGTCGCGTACTCGTCCTCGTCGAAGGCGATCTGGTCGGTGGCGACGTCGCTCGTCACGGTCGGGCGGGGGCTGTCCTCGTCGAACTGCGTCGTGAAGTTGCCGAACTCGTCGACCGACTCACCACTGATCCAGAGCGACCCGCCCTGGGCCACGGTCGGGTTGCCGCCCGCCTCGTACGTCGGGTTCTGCGACTCGTCGGCGGGCTGGGTGATGCTGGTGATGCTGCCGTCCGGGTGGATGATCCAGGTCTTGACCGGGTGCGTCAGGTGGGCGTCACCGTTCTCGTCGATGGGGTCGGAGTACTCCGCCGACGAGGTGTCCGTAACGTACGCGAGGACACCGACCGCCGCCGCCGGGTCCACCGAGATCTCGACGTACTGGGTCGAGGTCGTCGTCCCGTCCGTGGCGACGATCGTGAACTCGTAGTCGCCGGCGACGATCGGCGTGCCGCTCAGGACACCGGTCGTCGCATCGAGGGTCAGGTCGTAGGGCAGGCGGAACTCCGGAGCGTCGTCGGGGTCCGTGGGGTCGGCGGACGACGGGTCGGCGTAGCCGACGGAGTACGTCACGGCACCGCTGGGCGCCGGGACGGCGAACGAGCGCGAGAACGCCTGGCCGGCGGTGGTCGTCAGCGTCAGGGCCTGGGCGACGACGACGGTGGCCTTCGCGTACTGCTCGGGCACCCTGCCGATCAACGTCAGGGTGATCGTCTTGCCGACCAGCTCCTTGGGCACCACGAAGGTGTCGCCGTGCCACACCGTGTCGCCGTCGACGTCCCAGAAGGCGTCGATCGGGTCGGTGAACCCGGTGGAGACGTACCCCAGGGTGCTGCCGACGGTGGGCGTGCCGACGATGGTCACCGTCGGTGCGGCCACGGCGGCGGCGGTCGGGCTGTCCGTTGCTGCGGGGGCGGTGGCGGCCGGGGACGGCGTCGTGGCGGCGTCGGAAGACGCGGCGCCCGACGATGCTGCGTCGGACGACGTCGGCGCCGCGGTCTCGGTGGCCGACGGCGTCTCGGCGTCGGCCGGGGTCGACGGGTCCGCGGTCGGGGTCGCGCCGGCGTCGGACGACTGGCCGGCCGGTGCGCCGGTGGTCGTGTCGGCCGGAGTCGCGGTGGCGGTGTCGGACGGCGCGGCGGTCGAATGCGAGGGGTCGGTCGACGAGACGGCAGCCGTCGTGTCGGCGAACGCGGCGGTCGAGGTGAAGACGCCCAGACCGGTGGTCAGACCGATGAGTGCGACGGTGGTCCCGAGCGCGCACGCGCGTCGGGTCGTGGAGGTGCTGCGGTGCACTGTTCCCCCAGGGATCAGGTCCGGTCGGGTGCCGGATCGTGAGAATCTGCCGTGAATGTCCGGCGTTCTCGGATCGTAAGCGCTCCGAAGCGCCACGCGGGCGCGTGTGGCCGGATCGTGACCTGCACTGGGGGCGTGTGCGGCTCTCCGTACGGAGGGTGCCCGCAGGAGTGCGGCGACGGCGGACGCGATCGTCGCGCCCGGTCGGAACGTCGCGGTGTGCCGGAGGCCGGCCGGTCGTCGTGCTGCATGTCTTCTCCCTGGTGTGCGGTGGAGCCGTGATGGCTCCTCACCTGGAGGTGTGCGGCACGGCGACCGATCTCACCGACGTGAGGTCACGATCCGGCAACGACGCCGGAGCGCGGCATCACCCGTGGTCGCGCTGAGCGCTCGCGGCGCCCTCGAGGGCCACCCGGAGGGCCGTCACGGCGGGCGAGTCCGCGCTCGACATCCGCTGTGCCGTGAAGATCGTGCGGCGTGCCGGGTCGGGCAGGTCGAGGAGTCGACAGGACGTCGAGCGACCCGCCCAGACGAGGTCCGGCATCAGGCCGACCGCGTTCCCCGACTCGATCAGGCGGATCTGCGCCTGCAGGTCGGCGGTCTCGTAGCGGACGTCCGGTTCGAAGCCGGCGCGGCGGCAGGTCTGCTCGGCGAAGTGTCGGGACGCGGCCCCGCGTGGCTCCATCACCCACGGCATGTCCGCGGCGTCGAGCAGGGCGACGCCGGGGTCGTCGTCGGTGAGCGGCACCAGGCAGACGTCGACGGGTGGGAGCGCGAGGCGGACCGAGTCGGTGGTGAGGTCGCGACGGTCGAGTCCGGGGAAGCGCGGTGCCGCGTGCGCCGGGTATTGCTCGGCGATCACCATGTCGAAGTCCCGCGCCCAGGTCTCGTTCAGCGCCGTCTCCGGCTCGCGCTGCACCATCTCGACCCGGACGTCGGGGTGCTCCAGCGCCATCGTGCGGAGTGCCGTCGGCATCAGGGCGAGGGCTGCGGACTGGAAGACGGCGACGCGCACGCGGCCCTGCACGGACGTCAGGGTCGACTCCACGCTGGCCTGTGCGCGTTCGAGCACGTCGAGCACCTCGCCCGCCGCGGCCACGAGGACCTCGGCCTGCGGGGTGAGCTGCAGCCGCCGACCGGAGCGTCGCAGGAGCTGCACGCCGGCCTCCCGCTCGAGCACCGCGAGCTGCTGCGAGACCGCCGAGGGGGTGAAGTTCATCGCCCCGGCCACGGCGGCGACCGTGCCCCGGATCGAGAGTTCCCGGAGGAGCACGAGACGGCGGACGTCGAGCATGACCGAACAGTAGCTGAACTGAACGGTAAGCGTCAGCAGGAGTTGCTTCCGCTTACGCTTCCGGAACTCCACACTGATCCCATGACCGACCTCCAGGCACGCGACACCGACGCCGCTCCGACCCCGCACGACGACCTGGCGGACCAGTCCGTCGCCCTCGTCCGCCAGTGGTTGGCCGAGGCCGAGACCTACCCGGTCGACGGCTCGGCGAAGCAGCTCGCCGGTGTCCTCGCCGACCCGGCCGGACTCGACTTCGCGGTCGGGTTCGTCGACGGCGTCGTCCGACCCGAGGACCTCGGGGTGGCCGCACGGAAGCTCCGGCAGATCGCGCCCGGCGCGCCCGGCTTCCTGCCCGCCGCGCTCCGCGGACTCGTCCGGCTCGGCGGTGGCATGGCACCGGTGCTGCCGGGGGTCGTCGTCCCGATCGCGCGCCGGGTGCTCCGCGAGATGGTCGGCCACCTGATCGTCGACGCGACCGACGCCAAGCTCGGCCCGGCCATCGCGAAGATCAAGCGCGACGGTGTGCGGCTGAACGTCAACCTGCTCGGTGAGGCCGTGCTCGGCGAGAAGGAGGCCTCGCGCCGGCTCGAGGGCACGCAGCGGCTCCTCGCCCGCGACGACGTCGACTACGTGTCGATCAAGGTCTCGTCGACCGTGCACCCGCACTCCCCGTGGGCCTTCGACCACGCGGTCGAGGACATCATCGCCAAGCTCCGTCCGCTCTTCCGCCGAGCCGTGCAGAGCTCGCCGCGCAAGTTCATCAACCTCGACATGGAGGAGTACAAGGACCTCGACCTGACGATCGCGGTCTTCACGAAGCTCCTCGACGAGCCGGAGTTCACCGACCTCGAAGCGGGCATCGTGCTGCAGGCGTACCTGCCCGACGCGCTCGCCGCGATGCAGCACCTGCAGGAGTGGTCGGCCGCGCGTCGCGCCCGCGGCGGTGCCGACATCAAGGTCCGGCTCGTCAAGGGCGCGAACCTGCCGATGGAGCAGGTCGAGGCCTCGGTGCACGGTTGGCCGCTCGCCACCTGGCACACGAAGCAGGACTCCGACACCAACTACAAGCGCGTGCTCGACTGGGCGCTCACGCCTGAGCGCATCGCGAACGTCCGCGTGGGCGTCGCCGGGCACAACCTGTTCGACGTCGCGCACGCCTGGCTGCTCGCCGGGGAGCGCGGCGTCCGTGACGGCATCGAGTTCGAGATGCTGCTCGGCATGGCCCAGGGGCAGGCCGAGGCGGTCCGCCGCACGGTCGGTTCGCTGCTCCTGTACACGCCGGTCGTCCACCCGGGCGAGTTCGACGTCGCGATCGCCTACCTGATCCGACGGCTCGAAGAAGGCGCGTCGCAGGAGAACTTCATGTCGGCGGTGTTCTCGCTGGCCTCGTCGCCCGAGCTCTTCGCTCGCGAGGAGTCCCGCTTCCGCGACTCCCTCGCCCCGCTCACGCAGCCCGGCGGTCTCGACGCCCCGGCGCCGCACCGCATTGCCGACCGGTACGCGGCGGTCGAGCGGCCCCGCCCCGGGCACTTCGAGAACACGCCGGACAGTGACCCGTCGGTCGCGACGGTCCGCGAGTGGGGTGCCGCGATCACGTCGCGCGTCGCCACGTCGACGCTCGGCGAACGCGCCGTCCAAGAGGCCCGGCTCACCTCCGCCGAGCAGCTCGAGTCCGTCCTGGGTCGCGTCCGCGCCGCCGGTACCGAGTGGGGCCAGTGGTCCGGGGCAGCCCGCGGTGCGGTCCTGCACGCCGTCGGCGACGCGCTCGAGGCGAACCGCGCCGCGCTCGTCGAGGTCATGGCGGCCGAGGCCGGCAAGACGATCGACCAGGCCGACGTCGAGGTCTCCGAGGCGATCGACTTCGCGCACTTCTACGGCGAGCTCGCCGCGCAGCTCGACGACGTCGACGGCGCGACCTTCACGCCCGCCGCGCTGACCCTGGTCACCCCGCCGTGGAACTTCCCGGTGGCGATCCCGGCCGGCTCGACCCTGGCGGCGCTCGCCGCCGGTTCTGCCGTCGTGCTGAAGCCGGCGCCGCCGGCCGAGCGGTGCGGCGCCGTGCTGGCATCGGTCATCGAGACCGCGCTCGACGCCCACGGGGTACCGGCCGACGTGCTCGCCTTCGTGCAAGTGGCCGAGGACGACCTCGGCAAGCAGCTCATCGCCGCGCCGCAGGTCGACCGGGTCATCCTCACCGGTGCGTACGAGACCGCGGAGCTGTTCCGGTCGTTCCGCCCCGACCTGCCGCTGCTCGCGGAGACCTCCGGCAAGAACGCGATCATCGTCACGCCGTCGGCCGACCTCGACCTCGCCGTGAAGGACGTCGTCGCCTCGGCGTTCGGGCACGCCGGCCAGAAGTGCTCGGCCGCCTCGCTCGTGGTGCTCGTGGGGTCCGTGGCGACCTCGCGCCGGTTCCGGTCGCAGCTCCTCGACGCCGTGTCGTCACTCACCGTCGGGTACCCGACCGACCCGACGACGCAGATGGGTCCGGTCATCGAGCCCGCGGCCGGCAAGCTGCTCGAGGGGCTGACGACGCTCGGAGCGGGGGAGTCCTGGGCGGTCGCACCGGAGCGCCTCGACGACACCGGCAAGCTCTGGAGCCCCGGGGTCCGCGACGGCGTCCGGCGCGGGTCGGCCTTCCACCGCACGGAGTACTTCGGCCCGATCCTCGGCATCATGACCGCGAAGACCCTCGACGAGGCGATCGACATCGTGAACGAGGTCGACTACGGCCTGACCTCGGGCCTGCACTCGCTCGACGCCACCGAGATCGGCACGTGGCTCGACCGGATCGAGGCGGGCAACCTCTACGTCAACCGCGGGATCACCGGTGCGATCGTCCGGCGGCAGCCGTTCGGCGGGTGGAAGAAGTCCGCGGTCGGTGCCGGTACGAAGGCCGGCGGGCTGAACTACCTGCTCGGTCTCGGGTCGTGGTCGCCGGCACAGGCGTCGACCGGTGGGACGGTGTCCGCTCCGGTGCGCTCGTTCCTCCGCGGCACCGGGATCGCGTCCGAGTCGCTCGACCGGGCCACCGCGTCCGACGAGCAGGCCTGGTCGTCCCTCTTCGGCGCAGCGGTCGACGTGTCGGCGCTCTCGGCCGAGCGGAACATCGCGCGGTACCTGCCGTACCCGGGCGTGCACGTCCGCCTGGCTTCGGCGGAGGAGGCCGCGGTCGCCGACCTCGTGCGCGTCCTCGCCGCAGCAGTCCGAGCCGGCACGACGATCGACGTCTCGACGGTGGCTGCGCTGCCGTCGGCGCTCGCATCCGCGATCCGTGCGCTGCCGAACGTGCGTTCCGTCGCCGAGGGGCAGTCGGACGAGGCGTTCGCGAAGCGCATCGAGCGTGGGGAGTCCACCCGGGTCCGGCTCATCGGCGGCGAGACCGCAACGCTGACGACCGCGATCGGCGGGCGACCGGACGTCGCCGTGTACGGGGAACCCGTCACCGAGGCCGGCCGCATCGAGCTGCTGCCGTTCCTCCGCGAGCAGGCGGTGTCGATCACGGCGCACCGCTTCGGGACGCCGAACCACCTCACCGACGCGCTGATCTGACCGGCGGGCGGCGAGAGTCGAACCACGGATGCGACATCGAACCAGCACCGCGCGCTGGTTCGATGTCGCATTCGTGGTCTCTCGAGCTCGCCGCACCGCGACCGTCCCACGCCTGATCCACCGCTCGCCGGCAGGGCTGGCCGGTACCCGCACGCTGCCCGGGGCTGCTCAGGCCTCCGGCGTTGGCTCTGGTGCATGAGCGAACAGATCGTCAAGCCCCTCGGCCTCGCACACGTGCGGGTCACCGTCACCGACATCCACCGGAGCAAGGCGTTCTACGAGCAGCTGCTCGGTACCGCGCCCGCGATGGACTTCAGCGAGCACATCGACGAGCCCGGGATCACCGAGGACCGCGAGCGGCTCTACGGCGGCGCGATCTTCCCGGTCGGCGAGCAGCTCTTCGGGCTGCGCCCGGTGGCCCCGAGCGGTCAGCGCTTCGACCCGGACACCGTCGGCCTCGACCACGTGAGCTTCGTCGTGGGCTCCGTCGACGAGCTGCACGCCGCTGCCGGACGCCTCGACGCCGCCGGCATCGAGCACGGCGAGGTCACCGACCTCGGTGATGCGGGCATGGTCATCCTGTCCGTGCAGGACCCGGACGACATCAACCTGGAGCTCGCCGCGCAGAAGTGACCTCGCGGGCACGGACCCCGGGCGTCACGGCCGGAGGATGTACTCGAACGTCGTCCGGGCGCGTTCGGGGTCCGGGGTCTCGCCGGAGATCAGGTCCGCGTACGTGAACGACTCCGAGACCCGGACGAGCAGCCGTGCGAGTTCCCCGGCGGACAGCGGCGTCGGGTCGAACGCGCCGGCCTCGTGCTCCGTCGTGATCACGGAGGTCACCACCGCGACGAAGCGGCGCTGCACGTCGCTGTCCGCCGTCGTCAGCAGCCGCAGGGCACGGCTCGGCTCACGCGTCAGGAAGGCGCGGAAGTAGGGCGCTCGGATGAGGTCCGCCGTGAAGTGGTCGAGCACGTCGACGATCCGCGCGGCGCCGGACGGAGCCGCTGCCCGTCCCGCAGCGTCGAGCGTCGGCACGGCGAGTGACCACAGGATCTCCGAGAGCAGCTGGTCGCGGTTGCCGACCCAGCGGAACAGCGAGGTGCGGTCGACACCGAGGGACGCGGCGAGCGAGCCCATGTCGATGCGCGCCCCGTCGATGAACGCTCGACGTGCGGAACGGAACGCGCGTCGGGAGTCGCCGTGCGCCTCCAGTCTGGCGGCCAGCGCGCTCGGGACGAGCGTCGATCCGAGCGTGCCGAGTGGTTCGTTCCTCACCGTTCCCCCTGAGTGCCGACGCCGGTCTTGCAACGTTTTCGAGAATGATGCATCGTTGGTGCCATGTCAACGTCGATCACCGACACGCCCCTGCTCGAATCCGACTTCTACCGCTTCCAGGAGGGGCTCACGCCCCGCGAGCGGGAGTCGCTCGGGCAGCTGCGCGCGTACCTCGAGGCCGAGGTGCGACCGATCGCCGACCAGTACTGGGCGCGGGCGGAGTTCCCGATGCAGACCATCGCGCCGCTCGCCGAACTCGGCATGTACGGGCCGGGCATCCCGCTCGTGCGGCACTTCGAGAACTCGGCCGTCTACCGCGGCTGGGCGGCGCTCGAGCTCGGTCGCATCGACGCCGGCGTCTCGACGTTCATCGGTGTCCAGTCCGGTCTCGCGATGAACTCGATCGCGGTCGGCGGCAGCGACGAGCAGCAGCAGGAGTGGCTGCCGCGCATGGCCCGAGGCGAGGTCGTCGGGGCCTTCGGGCTGACCGAGCCGCTGTCGGGCAGCGACTCCGCCCGCGGACTCCGCACCACCGCCCGGCGCGAGGGCGACACCTGGGTGCTCGACGGCGAGAAGCGGTGGATCGGCAACGCGACCTTCGCGGACGTCGTCGTCATCTGGGCGAAGGACGTCGCCGACGAGCAGGTCAAGGGCTTCCTCGTCACGACGGACACCCCGGGCTTCACCGCGACGAAGATCGAGGACAAGATCGCCCTGCGCACGGTGCAGAACGCCGACATCGTGCTCGACGGCGTCCGGGTTCCCGAGTCGCGCCGGCTGCAGCGCGCGGACTCCTTCCGCACCACGGCGGCGGTGCTCCGGCTCACCCGGACCGAGGTCGCCTGGCAGGCCATCGGCATCGCGATCGGTGCCTACGAGGCCGCGCTCGCCTACGCCCGCGAGCGCATCCAGTTCGGCAAGCCGATCGCGGCGCACCAGATGGTGCAGGACCTGCTCGTGCGGTCGCTCATGAACATCACCGCGTCGATCGCACTGTGCACGCAGGCCTCTGCCATGCAGGACCAGGGCGTCGGCGCCGACGAGCACTCCGCGATGGCGAAGGCGTTCGCGACGGCGAAGATGCGCGAGACCGTCGGCTGGTGCCGCGAGGTCCAGGGCGGCAACGGCATCGTGCTCGACAAGGGCGTCGCGCGCTTCTTCTCCGATGCCGAGGCGATCTACTCCTACGAGGGCACGCGCGAGGTGAACACGCTCATCGTGGGTCGGGCGATCACCGGGCAGGCCGCGTTCGTCTAGGAGCGTCCGCTGCGCCGACGCCGACGCCGACGCCGACGCCCGCCGCGTCGCCTACGCCCAGAAGGCCGCGATTGCCTCGGCCGCCGCCTCGCCCTGCCGCCGGCCCTCGGTCGCCGAGGGCGCCTGCGTCGACAGCGACAGCGAGTTGTCCCCGAAGGCGTGCTGCGCCCCGCTGTCCGCCACGATCGTCTCGACCGAGCTCCCGCCGGCCCGGAGCGACTCCACCGCCACGTCGAGCCACGGCCCGAGCGGCGACGGTCCCTCTGGCCCGCAGGCCACGACGAGCACGCGCTCGTACCCGGCGGCGACGTCCGCGTTCGTGGCGGAGCGGAGGCCGCCGTCGTAGTGCGGCACCCCGTCGATGTGCACGGGTGACCACACGAACGGCACCGAGCAGCTCGCCGCGACGGCGCGGGGGAGCGGGACGCCCGACTCGGCGGTCAGCACCCGGAACGCACCGTCGAGGGCGTCGATGGTGGTCAGCGCGAGCGGCTTCGCCGGCCACTCGGTCGACGGCAGCGTCTCGCTGAACGTCGCGACCCGTTCGTCGTCGGACTGCCCGGTGACGACCTGCTGCACCACGGCCCCGAGCCGCGCGCGGGCGTCCTGCTCCGAGGTCGCGCCGGCGAGCACCTGCAGCAGGCGGTCCTGGAAGTCCTCGCCGGCGATCCGCTCCGGCTCGACGTACGTGCTCGGCAGCGGCGCGTGCTGCTGCTCGTACGCGTGGGCCACGGCGCCGGCGCGCACGAACGACCCGACGACGCTGCCGGCGCTCGTCCCGGCGACCAGGTCCGCGGCGTCGAGGTCGACCCCGGCGTCCTGCAGGGCGGAGAGCACCCCGACCTCCCACGCGATGCCGGCGACGCCGCCGCCGCCGAGGACGAGTGCTCTGGTTCCGGGCGTGGGCGTCGAGAGGTCGGTCATGGGTCCTGCATACCAGGTCACGTCGACGAACCGGGGACGTGACGGACGGGAGGCGCGTGCCGGTGTGGTCACGCGCCTCCCGTCCGGTGTCGCACGCGCTCGGTCAGGCCGCCCCGTGGCTGGCGCGGCTCCGCCGCGACAGCGAGTCGATGATGACGGCGAGCAGCAGGACGGCACCGGTGATCATGTAGCGGATCGACGAGTCGAGGCTGAGGAGGGTCAGCCCGTTCGAGATCGACTGGATCACGACGATGCCGAGGAGCGCCGACCACGCACTCCCTCGGCCGCCGAACAGGCTCGTCCCGCCGATGACCGCGGCGGCGATGGCGTTGAGGTTGGTGTCACCGGCGCCCGACGACAGGCTCGCCGAGTTGAGGCGTGCCGCGGCCAGGATGCCGCCGACCGTGGCGAAGAGCGACGTGAGCACGAACACCGAGATGTAGATGCGGTTCACCCGGATGCCGGAACGTCGCGCCGCCTCGACGTTGCCGCCGACCGCGTAGACCGACCGGCCCCAGCGGGTGCGCTTGAGCAGGAAGTTCATCAGCACGACGAGGACGACGAAGAACACGAACGAGGTGCCGGTGCCGAAGTCGCGCGACAGGTACCAGACCATGACCGCGAGGCCGACGAACAGCAGCACCGACTTCGTGATCGTCAGCGAGATCGCGCCCGTCGAGAGCCCGGCCTTCCGACGGCGGGCGGCGCGGCGGACCTCGGTGACGAAGAGCCCGCCCGCGGCCACGGCCGCCAGCAGGTACGCGAGCCAGGGCGGCAGGTAGGACGCCGAGGCGAACTGCACGATCGGGTCGGTGTAGGGCAGGTTGATCGACCCGTTCGGCCCGAGGATGAGCAGCTGCAGGCCGAGGAAGCCGAGCAGGCCGGCGAGGGTGATCACGAAGCTCGGGACGCCGAAGCGGGTGAAGAGCAGGCCGTAGAGCAGGCCCGCCGCGGCGCCGACCGCGAGCGCGACCAGGAGGACGAGCCAGAGCGGCCACCCGAGCGACGTGAGTCCCTGCCCGAGGATCGCGGCGGCCAGACCACTGACACTGCCGACGGAGAGGTCGATCTCACCGAGGAGCAGCACGAGGACGATCCCGATGGCGATGGTGCCGACCGCGGCGCACTGCAGCGCGAGGTTGACGAGGTTGCCCGGGGACAGGAAGTCGGGGGAGAGCGCCTGGAACACCGCCCAGATGACCACGAGTCCGACGACCACCGGCAGTGAACCGATGTCGCCGCCACGGACCCGGCGCACGAACGCCCTGGCGGCGCCACCGAGTCCCTGGTCGCGGAGGAGTCGTTCGTCCTGCAGGTCCGCCGCTGACGCCGTCGGGGTCGCCGCGGTGAGGGTCTCGTCGGTCTTGCTCATGCTGTCGTCTCCTGCTCGGTCCGGGCAGCCGCGCGACGCGTGACGGCGTTGTCGGTGGCCCCGGTGATGGCGGCGATGATCTCCTCGTAGGAGACGTCGTCGATGCGGAAGGTCCCGTTGTTCCGACCAAGGCGCAGGACCGCGACCCGGTCGGCCACGGCCTGCACGTCCGCGAGGTTGTGGCTGATGAGGACCACCCCGAGGCCCCGCTCGCGCAGCCGCTCGACGAGGTTGAGGACCTCGGCGGTCTGGGCGACGCCGAGTGCGGCGGTGGGCTCGTCGAGGATCACGACCTGTGGGTCGCCGATCAGGGAGCGGGCGATCGCGACGGTCTGGCGCTGACCGCCGGAGAGCGATGCGATCGGGATCCGGACCGAGGGGATCCGGGCGGCGAGCTGCTGCAGGAGCTCCCACGAGCGGCGCTCCATCTCCTCCTCGTCGAGGAACGGGTGCACGATCTCGCGCCCGAGGTACAGGTTCGACACGACGTCGAGGTTGTCGGCGAGGGCGAGGTCCTGGAAGACGGTCGCGATGCCGAGGTCCTGTGCGGCGGCCGGGTTGGGCACGGTGACCTCGTCACCGCCGAACGTGATGGTGCCGCCGTCGGGGGTGTACACCCCGGCGAGGATCTTCACGAACGTGGACTTGCCGGCGCCGTTGTCGCCGACGATCGCGACCACCTCGCCCGGGTACACGTCGAAGTCGATGTCGCTCAGGGCCTGGACGGCGCCGAACCGCTTCGTGATGCCACGGAGGGACATCACCGGCTCGGCGGAGGGGTGTGGTGCGGGTGCCTCGTTGCTCACGGGAGCGTCCTCTCCGAGGTGGGGCCCGCCCGGTCCGAGGAGGGACCGGGCGGGCGGTGTCGTGACGGGTCCGGAGCGCCCCGGACCCGCGGTGGGGCTACTTGATGCCGGCCGTGGTGCAGGCGGAGGCGTACTGCGCGGTGCAGATCTGGCCGACCTCGTACAGGCCGTCCTTCACGACGGTGTCCTGCACGTTCTCCGTCGTCACCGCGACGGGCTCGAGCAGCGTCGACTGCACGGAGGCGCCACCGGCGGTCTTCACCGTGGTCTCGCCCTTCGGGTCCTCGCCCTTGGCGAACTGGATCGCCAAGTCGGCCGCCTTCGAGGCCTCGGGCTTGAACGCCTTGTAGACGGTCATGTACTGCTCACCGGCGAGGATGCGCTGGATGCCGGCGAGGCTGGCGTCCTGTCCGGTGACCGGCGGGAGCGTCTTCGCACCGGCTGCCTTCAGCGCCGCGATGACACCGCCGCCGGTGTCGTCGTTCGCCGCGTACACACCGGCGATCTCGTCCGTACCGAGCTTGCTGATCTGCCCGGCTGCCCAGTCCTGCGCCTTGGCAGGGTCCCACCCGGGGGTGTCGTACTCGGCGAGCACCTTGTAGCCGCTCTTGTCGATGACCGAGTGTGCGCCCTTCTTGAACTGCGAGGCGTTGTTGTCGGTCGGGGAGCCGTTGACCATGATGATCCCCGAGCCGGCCGGCACGTTCTTCGCCTTGAGCGCGTCGACGAGTGCCTGACCCTGCAGCTCGCCGACCTTCTCGTTGTCGAACGAGATGTAGTAGCTCAGGTCGGGGCTGTTGATGAGACGGTCGTACGAGATGACGGGGACCTTCTTGGCCTTGGCCTGCTGCACGATCGAGGCCGCTGCCTCGCCGTCGAAGGGGTCGAGGACGAGGACCTTGACGCCCTGGGTGAGCATCGACTGGGCCTGCTGGAGCTGCTTCGATGCGTCGCCGTCGGCGTTCGCGTACACGACGGAGCAGTCCGGGCACTGCTTCTTGACCTCCGCGGTGAAGAGCGGGCGGTCGGCGCTGGCGTAGCGGGCGGTGACGGAGTCGGGCAGGAGCAGACCGATCTTCGCGTTCGACGCGTCCCCGCCTCCTCCTCCGGAGCCGTTGTTCGCGTCCGCTCCGTTCGAGCAACCGGCGAGTGTGGTGATCGCGAGCAGCAGGGCGCCGGCGCCCAGCATGGCGCGTGTGGTGGCTTTCTTCATTGAAACGTCCTCCAACGGGTGGACCGCCCACGGTGGCGGTGTGCTGAGTGTGGCAGCGGACGTCCTTGGCTGCAAGACTTGAACGCAAGCGATGCGCGGGTGGTACCGAAAACGTTATCTGCGGCGGACGGTGCAGACCGAGGCCGGCGGCGACGTCGGCACTGAGGTCAGCGTGCCTGCGTGACGTCCACCGACTCGATCGCCAGCGCGAGCGCCCCGGTGACCGCCGCGCGTTCCCCGAGCTGCCCCTGCACCACGTCCGGTGTGCCGTCCACCTCGACGACGAGCGACGACTCCAGGGCGTGCCGCATCGGCCCGAGCAGCAGCTCGCCGGCGCGGGCGAACTCCCCGGTGACGACGACGCGCTCCGGGTCGAGCAGGTTGCACAGTCCGACCGCCGCGGTGCCGATCGTCCGTCCGGCGTCCGCGATCGCCCGGATGCAGGTGTCGTCACCCGCCATCGCGCGCAGGACGAGGTCCGCGAGCTTCAGGGTGCCGACCTCGTCGCGGATGCCCGCCAGGACCGCGGGGCCGCCCGCGACCGCCTCGAGGCAGCCACGGTTCCCGCACCGGCACACGGGGCCGTGCGGCGCGACGGGCGTGTGCCCGAACTCGCCCGCGACGCCGTGGTGTCCACGGAAGAGTCGCCCGTCGAGCAGCAGTCCGGCCCCGATGCCGTTCCCGACGTCGAGCGTCACGACGGTGCTGCGCCCGCGGGCGGCTCCGCTGCGGTGCTCGGCGAGGGCTGCGAGGTTCGCTGAGTTGTCGACCTGGACGGGCTTGCCCAGTCGCCGCGCGAGCGACGCCCCGAGCGGCACGCCGTCCCACCCGCGCAGGATCCCTCCCCGCGCGGTCATGCCGGTCCGGCGGTCGATCGGCGCGGCGACGGCGAGTCCGACCGCGAGCACCTCGTCCATCGACGACTCGATCGACTCCACCATGTCCACGACGAGGAGGGCGGTCTTGTCGAGCTCCGCGTCGGCTCGGTGGTCGCGGGCGAGGGGCATGTGCCGCTCGGCCAGCACCGTCGCGTTGAGGTCGGACAGGGCGACCCGGAGGCGCCGCGGCGAAACGTGCACGCCGGCGACCAGGCCGAGGCCGTGCGGGAGCGTCACCCGGAGAGCCCGACGCCCGCTCGACGTGCTCGGGGTGGCGTGCAGGGCCCCGGTCGCGACGAGTTCCTTGACGATGTTCGAGACCGTCGCGGGCGACAGGCCGGTCACCCCGGCCAGCTCGACCTGGGTCAGGCCGCCGTGGCGCTTCACCGCAGCGATGACCCGGCCCCGGTTGGCTTCACGCAGTGAAGTCTGGTTCCCGGGACTGCGGCGTTGCTCTGACACGGGGACAGCGTAACGGGCTCGCCGGACGCGACCTGGCGGGTACCCGCACCGAGACGGACGGGAGGCGCGTGGCGATCCCGCCACGCGCCTCCCGTCCGTCAGTCGGTCAGAGAAGACCGCGCGACGGTCCTACTCGGACGCGACGTCGATCAGGACCTTGCCGACCGCGTCGCCCTCGACGGCGTCGTGCGCAGCCGCGGTGTCCTCGAGCGCGAAGCGCGTGAGGGGGAGGCCCGCGTCCTCGCCGACGGGCAGGACCTCGTCGCGCAGTGCGGCGGTGACGTCCTCGGCGGCAGCGGCGAGCGCCCGGTCACCGATCGTGTAGAGCAGCAGGAACTGGTACCGGGCGTTCACCGACATGTTCGGGCGGATCGGGAGCGTCGCCTCGTCGCCGCCGTTGTTCGCGTAGATCGACACGACGCCGTGGTTCGCCAGGACGTCGGCGACGAGCTGCGCGTTCTGCGGGATCGAGACCTCGACGACGATGTCCACGCCGTCCGGGGCGATCTCGCGGATGCGCGTGGCGGCGTCCTCGTCGCGGTAGTTCACGGTGTGGTGGGCGCCGGCGGCGGTCGCCAGGGCGGCCTTCTCGTCGGAGCTGATCGTGCTGATGACGGTCGCGCCGGCCCAGCGGGCGAGCTGGATCGCCGCGTGGCCGACGGCCCCGGCGCCGCCGGCGACCAGGACGGTGCGGCCCTCGAGGGCACCGGGCGCGAGTCGCGACGGGCCGTCCTCGTGCGTGGTGAGCGCGCGGTGTGCGGTCATCGCGGGGACGCCGAGCGAGGCGCCGACGTCGAGGCTCGTGCCCTCGGGCAGCGCGACGGCGCGCGCTGCCGGGACGACCGTGTACTCCTGCGCGGTGCCGGTGGGACGGCTGGCGGCGGCCATGTACAGCCACACGCGGTCGCCCTCGTGGAGGGTGTCGACGCCCTCGCCGACGGCGTCGACCACGCCGGCGCCGTCCTGGTTCGGGGTGATCTCGGGGAAGGGGAGGCCGTCGCCGTAGGTGCCGCCGGCGCGGGCCTTCCAGTCGGTGGGGTTCACGCCGGAGACGACGACGCGGACGCGGACCTCGCCGGGACCGGGCTGCGGGACCTCCCGCTCGACCAGGTCGAGGACGCTGCTGTCACCGGGCTTCGTGTAGACGATCGATCGCATGTGTCCAGGCAACCACCGTGGGTCCCCGGGTCTTCCTGGTGACGGTCAGCGGCGGCCGGTCGCGCGTGTCCGGGGCGCTCGGCCGGCGGCTGCGTGCGTCACCGGGACTGCAAGTGCCGCGGCGCCGCCGCGCCCGGCTCAGTGCGCGTCGTACGCGTCGCGCGAGTCCTGCACGTCGGCCATGTGCGACGTCGCCCAGTCCTCGAGCGGCGCCAGCACGGTGCGGAGCGACCGCCCCCGCTCGGTGAGCTCGTACTCGACCCGCGGCGGGATCTCGGGGAAGACCGTGCGCGTCACGAGCCCGTCCCGCTCGAGCGCGCGCAGCGTCTGCGTCAGCATCTTCTGCGACACGCCCTGCACCCGGTCCGCGACGGCGGAGTAGCGCTGCGGGCCGTCCACGAGCGACCCGATCACCAGGACGCTCCACCGGTCGCCGATCCGGTCGAGCAGCTGCCGAGAGGGGCAGTCCGCCGCGTAGGGGCTGTACTCGAGCGCTGACATCCGACCTCCGTTACGCACTGTGAGGTGCCTACTTCCCAGAAGAGAGTAACGCGAGTACCGTCGGTCGCACCAGTCACGGAAGGACACTCATGACCAACATCGTCGTCTTCGGCGGCACCGGGTACGCCGGCTCCGCCATCGTCCGCGAGGCCCTGTCCCGCGGCATCGCCGTCACCGCCGTCGCCCGCGACACCTCCAAGCTCGACGCCGCCGAGGGGCTCACCCTCGCGCCGGGCGACGCCTTCGAGCCGTCGTTCGTGGCGGACGTCACAAAGGACGCCGACGTCGTCGTGGTCTCGCTGCACGCGGTCCAGGCGGACGGCAGCGAGCTCAAGGACAGGTTCCAGCACTTCGTCGACGCGGCTGCTGCTGCCGGCGCCCGACTCGGCATCGTCGGCGGCGCGGGTTCGCTGCTCGTCGCCGAGGGCGGCCCGGCGCTGTACGACACCGCGGAGTTCCCGGACGCCTTCAAGGGCGAGGCGAAGAGCCACGGCGAGATCCTCGACCGCCTGCGCTCCGGCGAGTACACCGGCGACGTCGACTGGTTCTACGTGAGCCCGGCCGCGGCCTTCGGTGGGTACAACCCCGGTGAGCGTCGGGGCACCTACCGCACCACGGACGACCTGCTCCTCACCGACGCCGAGGGCAACTCGGACATCTCCGGTGCGGACTACGCGATTGCGATCGTCGACGAGATCGAGCGCCCGGCGCACCACCGCGCCCGCTTCGGCGTCGCGTACTGACGCGAGCGGCCGGCGTGACCGGCTGACGGACGGGAGGCACGGTGCGGGCTCGCACCGTGCCTCCCGTCCGTCGCGTGGCGCGGCGTCCGGATCCGCGTTCGCGCCCCGTCGCGGACGTTGCGCCCCGGTGTACAGGGGTGCGGTGTCCGTGACGGGGCGCGGCGTGCCTTCAA
>NZ_RBLU01000087.1 GCF_003989515.1 Curtobacterium sp. HSID17257 | reverse complement strand
CCTGCCCCTCGCCGCACTCCTGCGCGACCGGTACGGCGTCCCCGTCGCCGTGGCGCACGACGCCCGCGCTGCCGCGACCGCCGAGATCGCGGCGCGCACCGCGGCGGGTCGGGACGTCGCCGAGATGGTCTTCATCCCGATCGGCACCGGTGTCTCCGCGAGCCTGGTGGTCGACGGTCGCCTCGTGGTCGGTGCAGCCGGAGGTGCCGGCGAGGTCGGGCACGTCTGCGTCCGACCGGGCGGTGAGCCCTGCACGTGCGGGCAGCGCGGGTGCGTGGAGGTGTACGCCTCCGCCCGGAACATCGGACGGCGCTACCGCGCGGCCGGCGGCACCATCGACGGGGCGACCGACGAGATCGTCGCCGCCGTCGACACCGACCCGCTCGCCGCCGCGGTGTGGGCCGACGCGGTCGACGCGCTCGCCGCCGGGATCGCGATCCTGTCCGCCGTGCTCGACCCGGCCGTGGTCGTCGTCGGCGGCGGCCTCGGCGAGTCCGGGGAACGCCTCCTCGCCCCGCTGCGCACCGCGGTGGACGCCCGGCTCGGCTGGCGTCCCGCTCCCCGCATCGAGCAGTCGCTCGCGGGTGCGGGCGCCGGCCTGGCCGGAGCAGCCCTGCTCGCCCGCACCGCCGCGGGACCGAGCCCAGCCGCGGCGACGCCGGCCACCGCCCCGCACGGCCCCGCCGAACCCGACCCCACCGCTCCACCACGGACACCGCACCACCCACGAACCAGGAGGACCCCATGACCGCTCAGCGACTCCGGATCGGCCTCGTCGGCGCGGGGGTGATCGCCCACGCGCACCTGCCGAACCTGCTCCGCCTCGGGGACGTCGTCGTCTACTCGGAGGTCGGTGCCGAGGAACTCGTCGCGGCACACGGCGGCGAGGTGGTCGACTCGCTCGACGCACTCCTCGCCCGTGTGGACGTGGTGGACGTCGTCGTCCCCACGTACGCCCACGCCGAGGTCGTGCGCGCGGCGCTCGCCGCCGGCAAGGACGTCATCAGCGAGAAGCCGCTCGCCCGCACCGACGCGGACGCCGACGACCTGGTCCGGCTCGCGCACGAGGCCGGCCGACAGCTCTACCCGGCGCACGTGGTCCGCTACTTCCCGGAGTACGTCCGCCTGAAGGCCGCGGTCGACGCCGGGCAGCTCGGCGAACTGGCCGTGCTGCGGTTCGTCCGCTCCGGTGCGTTCCCGACCCGGTCCGCCTGGTTCGCCGACCCCGAGCTCTCGGGCGGCATCATCATGGACCAGATGATCCACGACCTGGACATCGCCCGGTGGATCGCCGGCGACGTCGTCCGGGTCAGCGCCGTGCACGTCCGGAAGGGCACCGTCGACCACCCGGTCGAGGCGGCGCACGTGCTGCTCACCCACGAGTCCGGTGCGATCAGCCACGTCGCGGGCATCTGGGGGCCGGCGCACCTGCCGTTCGTCACCGAGTTCTCCGCCACCGGCACGCTCGGCAGCCTGTCGCACGACTCCCGTGCGGAGCGGAACTACACGGCCGAGCTCCTCGACGAGGCGGGGGTCGGCGGAGACCTGCCGGAGCTCGACCCCGCCGAGAACCCGTACTTCCTGGAGATCCGCGAGTACCTCGGCGCCTTCCGGGGTGGCGCGGTGCCCCGTGTCTCCGCCGAGGACGGCGCCACCGCGGTCCGCATCGTCAACGCCGCGCTGCGGTCGGTCGCGACGGGGCAGCCCGTCGACCTCGGGCCCGCCCCGGCGGCCGGGACGCACGAGGGGGCGACGGCGTGACCGCCCTGCGGATCGGTGTGCTGTCGTTCGCGCACACGCACGCCCTGTCCTACCTGTCGGCACTGCAGGCGATGCCCGACGTCGAGGTCGTCGGTACCGACCCGGACGGCACCTCGACGGGCACCGAGCTGGTCGACCTGCGCGGACGCGAGCTCGCCGCCGCGCTCGGGGTCGCGTACCTCGACACCGTGGAGGAGCTCCTGGCGAGCGGGGTCGACGCCGTCGTGGTCACCAGCGAGAACGCCCGGCACCGTGCGCTGGTCGAGCAGGCCGCCGCCGCGGGTGCGCACGTGCTGTGCGAGAAGCCCCTCGCCACCACCTGGGAGGACGGGCTCGCCATGCGCGCCGCCGCCGAGGCCGCGGGCGTGCTGCTCATGGTCGCCTTCCCGGTCCGGTTCGCGAGCACGTTCGCCCGGCTCGCCGCGACGAAGCGGTCCGGCCGCCTCGGCGAGGTGTTCTCGGTCCGCGGGGCGAACAACGGCATGCTGCCGCTCACCCGCTCGTGGTTCACGGAACCGGAGCTGTCCGGTGGCGGCGCGATCGTCGACCACGTCGTGCACATCGCCGACCTGCTCGACGAGCTCCTGGACGGCACGCCGGCCGAGACCGTCACGGCCGTGACGAACCGGGTGCTGCACGCGTCGCGCGCGCAGGCCGAGACCGCCGGGCTGGTCACCATCACCTACGCGGACGGAACGATCGCGGCGATCGACTGCTCGTGGAGCCGTCCGGACACCTCGCCGACCTGGGGCGGGCTCGCGCTCACCGTCGTCGGTTCCGAGGGCTCGGTCGACGTCGACTTCTTCCGGCCGAGCGTGCGGGGGCTCGACGCGGCCACCGGCCGGTCGGTCGTCCTGCCGTACGGCCCGGACTTCGACGCGGCGATGCTCGACACCTTCGTCGCCGCGGTCCGTTCCGGCGAGCAGCCCCAGCCCGACGCGGCCGTGGGACTGCGCACCCTGGCGATCGTGCTGGCGGCGCAGGAATCGGCCGCGAGCGGCGGGACGGTGCGGGTGCGGTCCGTCTGACCCGGCGTCGCCCTCGGACCCCTCGGACCCCTTCGTCGATGGAGCAGCAACTGTCGGTTCGGCCGGTCGCACCCGACAGCTCCTGCTCCATCGACGCGGACCACGACGCGGGTCACGACGACGGACGGGCGGCGTGACGGACGGGAGGCGCGGTGCGGGCTGGCGCCGCGCCTCCCGTCCGTCACGGCACCGGCTCAGGAGCCGCCGGCCGCCGCCCACAGGCGGCGTGCGTTCGCGAGCCCGCGCTCGACGGCCTCGACGTCGTCCTCGAGCCCCTCGAACTCGATCGACACCGGCCCGTCGAACCCGCTCGCGACGATGCGCTCCACGATCCGGTCGAGGGGCAGGTCGCCGTGCCCGACGACCGTGCCGAGCACGGCGCGACCGGCCAGCGTCGTGAGCCAGCCCTCCGCGGCCGGCGCGGTCTCGCGCACCAGGAAGTCCTTGAGGTGCACGACGGCGGCGACCGGCAGCACCCGCTGCACCGCGCGCAGCGGGTCGTCGTCGAGGCAGACGAAGTTGCCGACGTCGAGCAGGGCGCGGAAACGCGGGTGGTCGACCTCGTGCACCAGCCGCAGGATCCGCTCGCTGTCGTTGAACGCGAAGCCGTGGTTCTCGACCATCGTCGTGATGCCGAGCGTCGCGGCGTGCTCCGCGACCGCACGGCAGACCGGCACGACCTGCGCGAGCACACGCTCGAACTCCGCGTGGTCGGCGTCCCGCCAGGCCCACGGGACGACGTCGTGGCGGAGGTGCGTGATGCCGAGCCGGTGTGCGACGTCGAGCTGCTCGTGGACGCGGGCGACCTCGGCGTCGACGGTCGCCGGGTCCGAGAAGTCCGCACCGATCACGTGGTTCGCGAGCCCGATCCCGCGGGCGGCGGCGTGCTCGCGCAACCGGTCGACGAGCTCGGGCTGCCGGGGGAGGTCGTCGCCGAACCCGCCCGCGGCGATCTCGAGGTGCTCGCCGCCGGCGTCCGCGACGCGGTCGACGACGTCGAAGATCGTCAGCGCACCGCGCTGGAGCGAGCGGGCGTAGCTGTAGGAGGACACTCCGAGTCGCATGGCGCGACCCTAGCCGCAGTCGGCGCGCCGCCACCAGGGGTGCTGCCCTGGCGTTGCGGGGACCACGGCAGGCGGCGGAAGAGCGGCATGAGCGGCTGCACCATCGGGCCGATCGCGAACGCCGCGACGACCGTGCCGACCCCGACGTCACCGCCGAGCAGCCACCCGACCACGACGACGCTGACCTCGATGACCGTGCGGGCGAGCCACAGCGGCCAGCCGAAGCGCTCGTGCACGCCGACCATCAGTCCGTCGCGGGCGCCGGTGCCGAGCCCGGCGCCGATGTAGCAGGCGGTGGCGACCGCGAGCAGCGCGAGCCCCGCGGCGAACAGCAGGATCCGGGGGACCAGGCCGTCGGGCTCCGGCACGAGCCACAGCACCAGGTCGGCGGACGGGCCGATCGCCAGCACGTTGCACAGCGTGCCGATGCCGGGCTTCTGACGGAGCGGGATCCAGAGCAGCAGGATGACGACGCTCGACACGACGGTGATGACGCCGAACGACCACGGCAGCACGTTCTCCAGGCCCTGCGTGAGCACCGTCCACGAGCCCACCCCGACGACCGCGCGGACCTGCAGCGCGGTCGAGGCGCCGTAGAGGAAGAGCCCGACGGCGAGTTGGACGGAGCGGAGCACGAAGGCGGTGGAGCGGCGCATGCTCCGATGCTCGCGCCGGATTGGCCTGGCCGTCGAGAGCCAATCGGGCTAGCGTGGCCCCGTGCCCCCGGTCTCCCTCAGCGCCCGCGCCGCCGCCCTCCTGCTCGCCGACTGGCGGGACGGTACCGACGCCCCCGCGTACGAGGCACTGTCCGACGCCGTCCGCGTGCTCGTCATCGACGGCCGGGTGCCGCTCGGCGTCCGGCTGCCCGCCGAACGCGGGCTCGCCGAGGCCCTCGGCGTCTCGCGCACCACCGTGGCGAACGCGTACGCCCGGCTGCGGGACGACGGGTTCCTGGTGTCGCTGCGCGGGTCCGGGAGCGTCGTGCACCTGCCGCGCGACCTGGCCGGACGACCCGACCCCGAGCGGCTCGGCGGCGTGGTGCCCGGCGACCTGCTCGACCTGCGGAAGGCCGCGCTGCACGCCGCACCCGAGGTCGCCGAGGCCGTCGAGCGTGCCGTCCGGTACGTGCCCGCCGCGCTCGCCGGCATCGGCTACGACACCGTCGGGGACCCCGGGCTCCGCGCCGCCATCGCCGACCGGTACACCGAGCGCGGGCTCCCGACCGACCCCTCGCAGGTGGTCGTCACGATCGGCGCCCAGCACGCGATCGCACTGCTCGCCCGTGTGCTCGTCCGCCGCGGCGACACCGTGCTCGTCGAGTCGCCGACGTACCCGCACGCGCACGAGGCCTTCCGCGAGGCCGGTGCGCGACTCGTCGGCGTGCCCGTCGACGCCCGCGCCGGGTGGGACGCGGCCGCGCTCGAGACGACCCTGCGCCGGACGGCCCCGGCGGTCGCCTACGTCATGCCCGAGCTCCACAACCCGACCGGGGCGACCATGACGGCCGACACCCGGCGGCTGCTGCTCGGCGTCGCCGCGAGGACCGGCACGACCGTGGTCGCCGACGAGACGATGGGGGAGCTCCGCATCGACGGGGTCGGCGGGCCGCCGTTGGCGGCGCTGTCGCCGGACGTCGTGATGATCGGCTCGGCCGCCAAGGTCTTCTGGGGCGGTCTGCGCATCGGCTGGGTCCGGGCCGCGCCGGAGCTGTTGCAGCGCCTGCTGCTCGCCCGTCCGACGGGCGACCTCGGCACGCCGGTCCTCGACCAGCTCGTCGCGCGCGAACTCGTGCCGCGGACGGAGGCCGTCCTGGAGGGGCGGCGCACCTTCCTGCGCGCCGGTCGCGACGAGCTCGTGGCCGGCCTGCGCGCCCGGCTGCCCGAGTGGGACGTCCCGTCGCCCGCAGGCGGGTTGACGACGTGGGTCGGGCTCGGCCGTCCGGTCTCGAGCGCACTCGTCCTGGCCGCGCGGGCCGAGGGGGTGCTGCTGGCCTCGGGCGGGGTGTTCGGACCCGACGGCGGGTTCGAGCGGTTCCTCCGGGTGCCCTACACGATGGCCGCGGCGGACCGGGAGCGCCTGGTCGACGTGCTCGGGCGCGCGTGGTCGCGGATCGGTGGCGAGGGAGCAGGCGCCCGGGGGTCGCTCGCCGCGGTGGTCTGAGCGGCACAGGTCATCCCCGCGGCGTACCCCCGTCTGCTGTTGTCGACCGATCGGCTGATGTCACCACGTCCCCGGTCGGCGAGGCTCGGAGCATGACCCCGCTCGTCGCCGCACACCGCCCCGTCCCGATGCGCGCCCCGGTGCCCCGCGCTGTCCGGGTGTCGATGGCCCTGAGCACCTCGGTGCTCGTCGGTGTGCTCACCTCGTTCGGACAGGCCGTGCCGGCGCTCGCCGTCGTCGCGAACTCCGCCGGTCCCTGGTTCGTCGCCGCCGTGGCGCTCTGCGCGCTCGTGGGGATCCGGGCCGGACGGAGCGGGCTGGTGGCCGCGGCCGTGCTCGGCGTCGCGTCGCTGGAGCTCATGCACGTCGGGTACTGGGCGGCGTCCAACCTCCGGGGCTACCCGGACGTCCTGTCGGTCACGAACCCCTGGGTCCTCCTGGGCCTGCCCGCCGGGATCCTCGCGGGTGCCGTCGCGGCCGGACTGCGGGGGACGGACGGGCGCTGGCGTGCGGCGGCGCTCGGCGTCACTGCGGCGATCCTGGTCGGGGAGGGCGTCCGCCCCGTGCTCCGGGTGGCCGACGACGCGACGACGACAGCGTGGATCGCGCAGATCGTCTCCGGTGTGGTCGTGCTCGTGGTCGCGACGCTGACGGCGCGGACCCGGGCCGCGCGGATCGTCGCGTCCGGGACCGGCGTCGTCGGAGCGATCGGGGTGTTCGCCGCCTACCTCGTCCTCGGTGGGTAGGGCTCTCCACAGGGCAGGTCGGGCCCGGTCTGGTTCGCAGGTGGAACTGCGAGGATCGGCACGTGCACCTCCTCTCGGTCTTCAGCCTCCGCAACCGGGCCCTCATCGCGCTCGTCACGATCGTCGTCGCGGTGTTCGGCGGCGTCGCGCTGACGAACCTCAAGCAGGAGCTCATCCCGAGCGTCCAGTTCCCCCAGGTGGCGATCGTCAGCGCCTACCCCGGCGCGACGCCGGAGGTCGTGTCGAACGACGTGTCGACGAAGATCGAGCAGGCCATCCAGGTCGTGCCGGACCTCGAGTCGACGAGTGCGACCTCCTCGACGGGGCAGAGCGTGGTGTCCGCCTCGTTCGACTACGGGTCGAACCTGGCCAGCGCCGAGGACAAGATCCAGACCGCGGTGAACGCCCTCTCGCTGCCGGACACCGTGCAGACCCAGATCGTCACCGGGTCCTTCGACGACCTGCCCGTGCTGCAGCTCGCCGTCACCGCCTCCGGCAACCAGGAGCAGCTCGTCGACCGGCTGAACGCCACGGCCGTGCCCGACCTCGAGAAGCTCGACGGCGTGCGGCAGGCCGACGTGTTCGGCAACCCGGGCCGCCGCATCGTGATCACCCCGAACGAGGACGAGCTCGCGGCGCGCGGGCTCACGACGCAGTCGATCTCGAACGCCCTCGACGACAACGGCACGCTCGTCCCCGGTGGCACGATCACCCAGGACGGCACGACCCTCTCGGTGCAGACCGGGCAGCGCATCGCGTCGCTCGACGACATCCGCGGGCTGCCCCTGACGGCGTCGAGCGGGTCCGGCGCGTCGGGCTCGTCGGCCGGTGGGGCGTCCGCGGGCGGCGCCGCGACGGACTCCGGCAGTGCCGTCGGGGCGCCGGGCAGCACGGGGACGGGCTCCACCACGTCGGGTGACGGAACCGCCGGTGGGTCGGCCGCGGGCCAGGCCGGCACCGGGACGGCCGCGACCGGCGGGGCGGGCGCGAGCACGGCCTCCACACCGACCTCGCTCGGCGACGTCGCGACCGTGCAGATCGAGGAGTCGCCGCGCACCTCGATCAGCCGCGTCGACGGCAAGACCGCGCTCACCATCGCGATCACGAAGACGCAGGAGGCCAACACGGTCGACGTCTCCGAGACCGTGAAGGACGCCCTGCCCGGCATCGAGGCCAAGGTCACCGGCGACCCGCGGTTCACCGTGGTGTTCGACCAGGCGCCCTACATCCAGCAGTCCATCGACTCCCTGGCGGAGGAGGGGCTGCTCGGCCTCGGCTTCGCGGTCCTCGTCATCCTGGTGTTCCTGCTGTCGTGGCGCTCGACGCTCGTGACCGCGATCTCGATCCCGACCTCGGTGCTCCTCGCCGCGATCGGCATGCAGGCCGCCGGCTACACCCTGAACATCATCACGCTCGCCGCCCTCACCATCGCGATCGGGCGCGTGGTCGACGACTCCATCGTCGTCATCGAGAACATCAAGCGACACCTGCAACCGGGCGTCGACCGTGGGCGGGCGGTGCTCGACGCCGTGCGCGAGGTCGCCGGGGCCGTGACCGCGTCGACGCTCACGACCGTGGCGGTCTTCCTGCCGGTCGCGTTCGTCGCTGAGCTCGTCGGTGAACTCTTCCGGCCCTTCGCGCTGACGGTCACGATGGCGTTGCTCGCCTCGCTGTTCGTGTCGCTGACGATCGTGCCGGTGCTCGCGTACTGGTGGCTCCGCGCGCCGAGGACCCACCGCCACGCGGCGGTGCCGACCACCGGGTCCACGGAGACCGTGGCGACGGACCCGTCGGCAGCCTCCGCTCCCACGTCGGCGGCCGCCACCTCGGCCGGGAGGTCGACCGGGGCGCTGGCGTCGGCCGCCGACCTGCACGACGCCGGCACGTCGGACCGGCTGCGCCGCGGCTACCTGCCCGTCCTCCGCTGGGCGGTCGGTCGTCCGGCGCTCGTCCTCGTGCTCGCCCTCGTCGTCCTCGGTGGCACCGCGGCGGCCGTGCCCTTCGTCAAGACGAACTACCTCGGCGACTCCGGGCAGAACACCTTCACCGTGACGCAG
The DNA here is from genome assembly GCF_003989515.1 of Curtobacterium sp. HSID17257. Taxonomy (GTDB): domain Bacteria; phylum Actinomycetota; class Actinomycetes; order Actinomycetales; family Microbacteriaceae; genus Curtobacterium. The sequence continues at coordinate 4,898 of NZ_RBLU01000087.1, read as the reverse complement.
GACCTCGAGCCCGGCACCAGCCTCGACGTGCAGTCAGACGCCGCCCGCAAGGTCGAGCGGGTGCTGCAGGACGTCTCCGGCGTCGAGACCGTCCAGACCACGATCGGATCGAGCGGCCAGTCCATCCAGGCCGCGTTCGGCGGTGGCGCGTCCGCGTCCGTGCAGTACAACGTCACCACCGACGCCGGTGCCGACCAGACGACCGTCCAGTCCACTGCCCGCGACCGCATCGACCGGATCGACGGCGTGGGCGAGGTCAGCCTGTCGAGCGCCGGCGGTGGCTTCGGCGGGTCCAGCGACATCGAGGTCGACGTCACCGCGCCGACCCAGTCCGAGCTCGAGACGGCTGCGCAGCGGGTCCTGACGACGATGCGCGACGTCGACGGGACCACCTCGGCGACGAGCAACCTGTCCGCGGCCGAGCCGTACCTGGCGGTCAAGGTCGACCGGGCGGCAGCCGCCGAGCACGGACTCACCGAGACGCAGGTCGGTGGGATCGTCGCCGCCGCGGTCTCGCCGCGCGACACCGGCAGCGTCGAGATCGACGACGCCACACTCGACGTGTACATCGCCGACCCGCAGCCGCCGACCACGATCGACGCCCTGAAGTCGCTGTCGATCCCGACCGCGAACGGCGAGGTCCCGCTGACCGACGTCGCGACGGTCGAGCAGTCCGACGGCCCGACCACGATCACCACGTCGAACGCCGTGCGCACCGCGACGATCACCGTGACGCCGGACTCGACGAACCTCGGTCAGGCCGTGCAGAACGTGACCCAGGCCGTCGACGCCCTCGACCTGCCGAAGGGCGCGTCGGCGACGATCGGCGGTGTCGCCTCGAGCCAGTCGTCGGCGTTCAGCCAGCTGCTGCTCGCCGTGCTCGTCGCGATCCTGATCGTCTACGTGATCATGGTCGCGACGTTCCGGAGCCTGCTCCAGCCGATCCTGCTGCTGCTCTCGGTGCCGTTCGCCGCCACCGGTGCGCTGCTCCTGCAGATCGTCACGGGCATCCCGCTCGGCGTGGCGTCGCTCATCGGTCTGCTCATGCTCGTCGGCATCGTGGTCACGAACGCGATCGTGCTCATCGACCTCGTCAACCAGTACCGCCGTCGTGGGCTCCGCGTCCGCGAGGCGCTGATCGAGGGAGCGACCCGCCGACTCCGGCCGATCCTGATGACGGCGCTGGCGACGATCTTCGCGCTGCTGCCGATGGCGATCGGGCTGACCGGGAAGTCGGGGTTCATCTCGCAGCCGCTCGCCCTGGTCGTGATCGGCGGTCTGGTGTCCTCGACGCTGCTGACCCTCGTGGTGCTGCCGGCGCTGTACTCGGTGGTCGAGGGCTTCCGGGAACGCCGGGCCGACCGGAAGGCGGAGCGGGAGGCCCCGGCGGAGCGGGAGGCCCCGGCGGAGCGGGAGGCCGTGGCGGAGCACTGAGGCGTCGGGGCCGCGCGGTGCTGCGGCCGTCTGCTCGCCGGTGGGTCGCCGTCAGTCGCGGCTGCCGGACTCCTCGGCCTCGACCTCGCGGAACCACGACACGAGCACGCAGGTCAGGGTGAGGAGGAAGACGATCGCGGCGCCCTGCGCGGCGATCGCCATGTGGCCGGTGGCGGCCGAGTACCCGCCGAAGGCCACGGCGGCGGTGAACGACAGGCCGAGCAGCAGCTCCGCGTAGGTCCGGACGGACGTCCGGGCGGGCCACTCGGCGACGGGGCGCGCGGGGCGGGTCGTGGTGTCGGTCACCCCTCGAGTGTGCGCGGGCGCTCCGGCCCCCGCACGCCCGAGTCCGGGTGCCACCCGCACGGGGCACGGCCCGTCCGAGTCGTCGGGCTCGTCAGGCCCGTCGGGCTCGTCAGCGGAGACGGTCGCGGAGGAACGCCACCACCCGCTCGCTCATCGCCCGGTCGAGCTGGGCGATCGAGTGCGCCGTCCCCTCGACGGCGACGAACGTCACCGGGACGTCGTGCTCGCGGAGCGTCGCGACGAACTCCTGCGACTCCCAGAGCGGGATGAACTCGTCGGTGGAGTGGCCCACGAAGAACGGGGCCGTGTCGTGCGTGACGTGGGCGCCGGGGGAGGCTGCCTGCGCGGCGGGACAGTCCTCGTAGCTCCGGCAGCCGAGGTAGAGCAGTTGCTTCCGCTGGAACGAGGCCGACACCCCGTCCGGCTCGGTCGACCGCGTCGTGAGGTCGGTCGGGCCGCTCAGGTCGACGACCGCACGGATGCGGTCCCCGTCCGCCCACGCCGCGGACTCGTGGTCCGTCACCGCGAGCATCGCCACGAGGTTGCCGCCAGCGCTGCCGCCGAAGAGCCCCACGCGGTCCGGGTCGATGTCGTACGTCTGCAGCGTCGTGGGCCGGAACACCCAGTCGAGCGCCCGCCGGGCGTCGTCGAGGCCCGCCGGGAAGGGGTCCGTCGGCGCGAGGCGGTAGTCGATGTTCACGGTGACGAACCCCTCGGACGCGAGGTACTGGCACACCGCCCGGTAGGCAGCCGTGGCCTTGTCGCCATGCGACCAGCTCCCGCCGTGGACGAGCATCACCGCCGGTCGGCCGTCGCCGGGTCGGGGGTCCTGCCGGTCCCGGGCGGCCGTGCCACCGGTCGGGTCGTCGGTCGCGGCTCCTGACCAGGTGGGTGCCGGCGTCGCCGTGGTGTCCGGTGCGCTGTCGGGCGGCAGGCACACGTCGAGGCGCTGCAGCGGCTCCCGACCGTAGGGCACGTCGGCCACGACCTCGATGCCGGGGTAGCGCAAGGACAGCGGGTAGATCACGGGGTCCGCGGTCACGACGTCGTCCCGGTCGCCCGCCGGCGTGCTGCTGCACGACCCGAGGGCACCCGTCGCCACGACCGCGGCGAGGAGCGCGAGCAGTGTGTGGCGGCCGGACCTCATCGTCGTCCACGCTAACCCCGCCCGCTCGTCACCGCGTCCGCCGTCCGGACGAGTGGGCTCCTCCCCGCGGTCGAGCCGGCACCCACACCCGATCCTGGTCGCACGCTGCCCGTTCCTTCCCATGACGGGTGCGATGCCTGGTGGAACCGGGCGTACCTGGTCGAACCGATCGACCAGGTACGCCCGGTCTCGCCAGGTACGCCCGGAAGCGCCCGGAAGCGCCCGGCAGCCGCGACCCGCCCGCGACCCGCCCGAGAGCACCGGGTGCCAGGATGGGCACGACACCAGCAGGAGGACCCGTGAGCCGTCGCAAGGCCTGGAACACCGACCCCGAACCGCTGCTCCGCGTGGACGAGGGCTTCCGCCTCGACCGCGTCGACCCCGACGGCACGCCGGGCTTCCCCGGTCGCAAGATCGACGGGCTCGAGTCCCTCGCCGCCGGGGCCGACCGCCTCGCGGCCCTGCAGGAGCGCCTGTACGCCGCGAGCACCGCCGGCGACCAGCGCCGCGTGCTCCTGGTGCTGCAGGCCATGGACACCGCGGGCAAGGGCGGCATCGTCTCGCACGTCGTCGGTGCGGTGGATCCGAACGGCGTCCACTACGCGGGCTTCAAGGCCCCCACGGACGAGGAACGAGCGCACGACTTCCTCTGGCGCATCGAGCGGCAGCTCCCCGCGCCCGGGCAGCTCGGCGTGTTCGACCGGTCCCACTACGAGGACGTCCTGATCCAGAAGGTCCGCGCGTTCGTTCCGCCCGAGGAGATCGAACGCCGGTACGGCGCCATCGTCGACTTCGAGGACCGTCTGGTCGAGCAGGGCACCACGATCGTGAAGGTCATGCTGCACATCTCGAAGGACGAGCAGCGCGAGCGACTCGGTGACCGTCTCGACCGCCCCGACAAGCACTGGAAGTTCAACCCGGGCGACATCGACGAGCGTCTGCTCTGGGACGAGTACCAGCAGGCTTACCAGACGGTCTTCGACCGCACCTCGACCGTCCGGGCGCCCTGGTACGTCGTGCCGGCGAACCGCAAGTGGTACGCCCGGCTCGCCGTGCAGCAGCTCCTGCTCCGCGCGCTCGAGGACATGCAGCTCACCTGGCCCGCCGCCGACTTCGACGTGGCCGAGCAGCGTCGGCGGCTCGCCGAGTCCTGACACCGGCCCCGGTCTGGAGGCACGGCGCCGCCCCGCCACGCCGTGCCGGGCCGACGCGTGGCCGGGAGGACGTCGATGGCAGGGCTGGCCAGGAGCGCCCCTGTCGCGTAGACTCGCTCGGTCGGCCTTCGGCACCGCGGCATCGTGACCGCGGATTTCGTTTGGGTGTGTGTGCGCTCGAGGGCTGGATTCACGTCGATCCGCGACGGGAAGAACCCCCTCCCCGCTGAAGAGCCCCCGCCGATGTCGCTGCCGGGCGCTGTGGGACGTCTGCACCCCGGAAAGTAGCAATGGCCCCGTACGACAAGGGCGCGCGTCAGCGTGCCGACGACCGAGTCCGCCACGCGAACGGCACGCCCGCCGCTCGCAGCAGCAAGCACCGCGGCTTCCGCGCCGCCGACCCCGCGCAGCCGCGGCAGAAGCAGCGCTGGGACGCCGAGGAGCGCCGCGGCCGCGCATCGCAGGGCGAGCGTCCGGCCCGCCCGAACTGGGAGCCCCGCGACGGCGGTCAGCGCCGTGACGACCGCGGCGGGCGCGGGTACGACCGCGACGACCGCGGTGCCCGTCGCTTCGACCGTGACGACCGTGCTCCGCGTCGTGATGCCGACCGTGCCCCGCGCCGGTTCGACCGTGACGACCGTGCCCCTCGTCGCTTCGACCGCGATGACCGTGCTCCGCGTCGTGATGCCGACCGTGCCCCGCGCCGGTTCGACCGTGACGACCGTGCCCCGCGTCGTGATGACGACCGTGGTGCGCGTCGCTTCGACCGCGACGACCGTGCCCCGCGTCGTGATGACGACCGCGCCCCGCGCCGGTTCGACCGTGACGACCGCGCCCCGCGTCGCTTCGACCGCGAA
>NZ_RBLU01000086.1 GCF_003989515.1 Curtobacterium sp. HSID17257 | reverse complement strand
ACGGGCGACGATCCGATCGTCCTCGACCCCCCACCGGACGCCGTGCTCGTGACGAGCGGGAGCGTCGCCCGACAGGTCGCTGCGCGGATGACCCCGCTCGACCCGCGCACGCACGTCGCGTGCATCGGACCGTCCACCGCCGACGCCGCCCGTGCCGCGGGACTCCCCGTGCACGTCGTGGCCGCCGGTCGGTCCGCCGAAGCCCTGCTCGACGCCGTCGTCGAGACCCTCCACCCGAACCCCAGAACAGGAAGGTCATCGTGACCGGACGCTTCCCCCAGGTCCGCCCCCGTCGACTGCGGGCGACCCCCGCCATGCGACGCCTCGTCGCCGAGACGCGGATCCACCCCGCCGAGCTCGTGCTGCCGATGTTCATCCGCGAGGGCGCGACCGACGCGATCGACATCTCGAGCATGCCGGGCGTGCAGCAGCACTCGCTCGACTCGTTCCGACGGGCCCTGAACGAGGCCGCGGAGCAGGGCGTCGGCGGCGTGAACCTCTTCGGCGTGCCGACGTCGAAGGACGCCGAGGGCTCCGGGGCGACCGACCCGGACGGCATCCTCAACGTCGCGATCCGCGTGGCGAAGGAAGAGGTCGGTGACGCGCTCGTCGTGCAGTCCGACCTGTGCCTCGACGAGTTCACCGACCACGGTCACTGCGGCGTGCTCGCAGCCGACGGCTCGGTCGACAACGACGCCACGCTCCTGCGGTACCGCGACATGGCGGTGGCCCAGGCCGAGGCCGGCGCGGAGCTCGTCTGCATGAGCGGCATGATGGACGGCCAGATCGCCGCCGCACGTGACGCGCTCGACACCGCCGGGCACAGCGGCACCGCGCTGCTCGCGTACTCGGCGAAGTACGCCTCGGCGTTCTACGGGCCCTTCCGCGAGGCCGTCGCCTCGACGCTCGTCGGCGACCGCCGCACCTACCAGATCGACGCCGCCGACGGCCGTCAGGGCCTGCGTGAGGTCCTGCTCGACATCGAGGAGGGCGCCGACATCGTCATGGTGAAGCCCGCGATGAGCTACCTCGACGTGCTCGCCCGCACCGCCGACGTCTCCGAGGTCCCCGTCTGGGCGTACCAGATCTCCGGCGAGTACGCGATGATCACGGCCGCCGCCCAGAACGGCTGGATCGACCGTGACGCCGCAGCGATGGAGGCCCTCGTCGGCATCAAGCGTGCCGGCGCGGACGCGATCCTGACGTACTTCGCCGTGGACATCGCACGGAAGCTCAACCAGGAGGCCGGCCTGCGCACGTCCGGCAGCACCGCGGCGGTGTCCGGCGTCGCCTCGACCGGGAAGGCCCCCGAATGACCACCACCACCGCCCCCAGCGGCACCGCTCCGGTGTCGAACGACGAGCTGTTCGGCCGTGCGAAGGACAGCATCCCCGGCGGCGTGAACTCGCCCGTCCGCGCGTACGGCTCCGTCGGCGGCACCCCCCGCTTCCTGACGTCCGCCTCCGGGCCCTACGTCACCGACGCCGAGGGGCGTCAGTACGTCGACCTCGTCGCGTCGTGGGGTCCCGCGATCCTCGGGCACGCGCATCCGGGCACCGTCGAGGCCGTGCAGCAGGCAGCCGCACGCGGGCTGTCGTTCGGGGCCTCCACCCCGGGCGAGACCGAGCTCGCCGAGCTCGTGAAGCAGCGCGTGCAGGTCGACGGCGACGGTCCGATCGAGAAGCTCCGCATGGTGTCCACCGGCACCGAGGCCACGATGACCGCCATCCGCCTGGCCCGCGGCTACACCGGGCGTGACCTGCTCGTGAAGTTCGCCGGGCACTACCACGGTCACTCCGACTCGCTGCTGGCCGAGGCCGGCTCGGGCGTCGCGACCCTCGCACTTCCGGGCAGCGCGGGCATCACCGCCGAGACCGCCGCGCAGACCCTGGTGCTGCCGTACAACGACCTCGACGCCGTCCGCGCCGCGTTCGACGAGCACTCCGAGCGCATCGCCGCCGTGATCGTCGAGTCCGCCGCCGCGAACATGGGCGTGCTCGCGCCGGACCCCGGCTTCAACCGAGCGCTCGCGGAGATCACTCGGGCGCAGGGCGCACTGCTCATCGTCGACGAGGTCCTCACCGGGTTCCGCGTCGGCCCGGCCGGCTGGTGGGGCCTCGAGGCGGACGGCACCGTCCCCGAGGGCACCGGGTGGAAGCCCGACCTCGTGACGTTCGGCAAGGTCATCGGCGGCGGGATGCCCCTCGCCGCGCTCGGCGGTCGTCGCGAGGTCATGGACTTCCTCGCCCCGCTCGGCCCGGTCTACCAGGCGGGCACGCTGTCCGGGAACCCGCTCGCCGTCGCCGCGGGCACCGCGACCCTGCGGGCGGCGACGCCCGACGTGTACGCGCACCTGGACCGCACGGCGGCGACGATCGCGGACGCCACGAGCGCCGCGTTGTCGGCCGAGGGCGTGGCGCACACCGTGCAGCACGCCGGCAACCTGTTCTCGTTCGCGTTCCTGGAGCAGGCACCGCGGAACTACGACGACGTCCGCGCGCAGGAGGCCTTCCGCTACGCGCCGTTCTTCCACAGCATGCTCGACCAGGGCGTGACCCTGCCGCCGAGCGTGTTCGAGGCGTGGTTCGTCACGGCTGCGCACGACGACGAGGCCGTCGGACGCGTGCTCGACGCCCTGCCCGCAGCTGCTCGTGCGGCGGCTGCTGCGACCGCCTAGGAGTCCCCTCCGCAAGACGCCACGTCGGCGGTTCCTCGCAGCGGTACGTCGCTGCGTGGGGCCGCCGACGTTGCGTTCCGCGGTGGAGGTGCGGTCGAGCTCGCGTGCTGGTGGGGAAACCGACTGACATGTAGTGTTCTACCGTGCTGCACGCGACGCCGTCTTCGTACTTCCGCTCCACGCGCGGCTGTCGACTCCTCGTCGACCTGACCGTCACCGTCGCCTTCGCGTGCGTCATCTGGACGTACTCGCTCTCGTACGACGGGTCGGTCGACAACGGGGACCGGGTCGTCCGGGCATGGACCGGGTGGAACCTGTTCATCCCCGCCGTCACCGTCGCCCTGGTCGGGATCCGTCGGCTCGTGCCGTGGGTCGTGCTCCCCGCGCTGCTCGCCGTGGACTGGTACGACCGCTGGCAGTCCATCGGGAGCGAGCCCTTCGGTGTCGCGGTGGGGCTCTTCACCATCGCCAGCGAGCGGCCGTGGCGCCAGACCCTCGTCGCGGGCGCTGTGGCGTTCACCGTGCTCGTGGCGTCGACGCAGCTCATCGGAAGGACGATGCGCGGGTTCTGGACGTGCCTGATCGTCTACGCGTTCGGCATCGTCGCGGGGCTGGCGGTGCGCCGTGCGCAGGCCTCCCGGTGGCGGGTACTCCGGCTCCTCGCACAGTCGCGCGTCGAGCGCAGGACGACCCAGCGCGCCGAGGAGCGGGCGGCGCTGGCGCTCGAGGTCCACGACGTCTGCTCCAACTCCCTCGCGGTCGTCAGTCGACTCAGCGAGGTCGCTCGCAGCCGTGTCACGACCGACCCCACCGAGGCCGTGCGTCTCCTGGACGACGTCACGCGCGTCGCCCGGGACGGCATGACCGAGGTCCGACGGTTCGTGCGGCTGGCCGAGAGCGACCCGGTCGACGGGGACGTCCACGCCATGGTGGCGCGCGTCCGGGCGGTCGGTGTCCCACTGACGGCGACGATCTCGGGCGAGCCGCGGGACCACCGGGTCGCGGCGACGGTGTACCGGGTGGTGCAGGAGGCCCTGACGAACGTGCTGCGCCACGCACGTCCTGCACGCGTCGAACTCGAGGTCCACCACGACCAGGACGGCGGGCTCTCCCTGCGGGTCCTGAACGACGGGGTGGTCGCGGCCACGCGGGGCTCCGGGCGGGGGACGCGCGGCATGGCCGAGCGGGTGGCGGCACTCGGCGGGAGCCTCCGGGCCGGGCCCGGACCGTCGGACGACACCTGGTGCGTGGAGGCGACCGTCCCACCTCCCGGCCACTCGGCCACGGGAACGGACCGCCGATCGACGGTGGTGGCACGGTGATCCGCGTCCTCGTCGTGGACGACCAGCACCTGCTCCGGACCGGGACCGCGATGGTGATCGGGACGGCGGACGACCTCGTCGTCGTGGGTGAGGCGCAGGACGGTCTCCAGGCCCTGGAACGGATCGGTGTCCTCCGACCGGACGTCGTCGTGACCGACATCCGGATGCCGGGGATGGACGGCATCGAGACCACCAGGCGCATCACGGAGCGCTTCCCGGCCGTCAAGGTGCTCGTGCTCACGCAGTTCGACCTCGACGAGCACGTGTTCGGCGCCCTCGCGGCAGGCGCGAGCGGCTACCTGCTCAAGGAGAGTTCCGCGGAGGAACTCTGCGCGGCGATCCGCACGGTGGCTGCGGGCGATGCGATCGTGGCCCCACGGGCGTGCCGACGGCTGGTCGAGACCGTGAAGCCGACGCTGCTGTCGGCCCGCCCGCAGTACGCGCCGTCCTCGCCCTTCGACGCCCTCAGCGCTCGGGAGCTCGACGTCGTCCGGGCCCTGGCGGACGGGGCGTCGAACGCCGAGGTCGCCCGGTCGCTCTTCATCTCCGAGGCGACCGTGAAGAGCCACGTCGCGAGCATCCTGCGGAAGCTCGGGGTCCGTGATCGTGTGCACATCGTCATCGAGGCGTTCCGGTGCGGAGTGGTCGGGGACTGATCGTCAGGGCAGGACGACGATCGGCGTCCCCAGCGGCAGTGCGTCGAGTTCTGCGACGGCATCCGTTCGGACCCGGATGCACCCGTGCGATGCTCGGCCCCGCGGGTTCGGGTTCGCATGGATCGCGATGAGTCCGCCGTCGGTACCGGTGTACGGCTCGTCGGCTGCGGTCGCGTGCAACGACGTGAGCTGGATCGCTCCGGGTGCCAGCGCCTGTGCGGGGTCCACGTAGCGGGCCTGGAGGTAGCCGCTCACGCCCGTCGGTGTCGGTGTGGAGTCCTGTCCGACGCCGACCTCGTGTCGGCGCTGTCCCTGCGTGGTCGTGATCGTCATCGACTGCTCCGCGACACGGACGGTGACCGAGGCCGCGGTCGGTTGCATCGTGGGCAGGTCGCTGGTCCGTGCCCACGCCGCCGTCTGCGCGGGCGCACGCGACGGACCCGCCACCGAGGGCAGCGTCTTCCGGGCAGGCGTCAGCACGAGTGTCCACTCGCCCGTCGTGGTCGCCGCAGCGACGACGGTCGGCGCGCGCAGGAAGTTGCGGCCGGGGAGCACGGCGACCGGTGCTCCGCCGCGGTCCGCGTACAGCACGAGGTCGTGCTCGAGGAGGCCGGCGTGCGACGGGACAGCGTCGGGCCCGGGTAGGAGTGCGCCGATGACGGCGTCGTGCACGGCGACCGGGAGGCCCTCGGTGGACGGCACCGTCGGTGTGGTCGTCGCCTCCGGCGTGGGGCTCGGCGTGGAGCGTCCGCTCGGCGTCGGGCGTCCCTGCGCGGGCGACGACGGACGTGACGGACGCGGGCTCGTGGAGGTGGTGCTGCAGGCCGACGCTCGTGCTACGAGCGCGGCGCCCACCGTGAGTCCGAGGCAACGGAGCGCCGCGCGGCGGTCGAGGGTCATGGGTCGGTCCTTCCGGCGGTCCGAGGATCAGTGGCGGGGACAGGGCGGGGCCGCGGCGCTGTGGCACCGCGGCCCCGTGCCGGATCAGCCCGCGACGCGCGGGAGCTTGGTCGGGGGCTGGGTGACGCCCGGCTTCCCCACCGGTGCCTTCGGCTTCGAGGTGCCCGGTCCAGGAGTGCTCTTCCCCGCGTGACGGTCGGGGTTCGCCACCTCCTCCAGCTCCGACCCGTCGTTCGCACTGCACCCGGCCGCGAGGAGCTGCCGAGCGCTCTCCGGCGTGAGGCGTCCGTCCTTGCCGTACACCGGTGTCGGCTTCGTGCCCGTCGTGCAGGTGAACCCGTCACCGGCTGGCTGCTGCTGGCGCTGCTGCACCGGGCGCTGCTGCACCGGGCGCTGCTGCTGCGAGGAGGTCGGTCGATCCGCACCTGCGCGGTCCGGTTCGCCGTGCGCCGTGAGCGGGGCGAGGACGACCCCGCCGACGAGGGCGAGCCCGGCCGTGGTGGCGAGGAGGGTCTTCTCGATGCTGTTCACGATGTGCTCCGTTCGGTCCGTCGGCGGTCTCTCCGTCGACGTGGACAGTGAACAGCCGGACCATCACATTGCGGACCGTCCCGACGGGCGGTTCACCACTCCGCCATCCGGACGAGTCGACGCCCGGTTCCCCGTCAACCGGTGGTTCCGGACGGGAGGCGCGGCTCGGCTACCCCGCGCGACGCGCCTGCCAGCGTCCGGCGATCCGCTCGATGGTGAGCGGGAAGGCGAAGGCGTGCGACACCGCGTCGGACGTGACGACCCGGTCTGCGGGGCCCTGGGCCACGACGGCGCCGTCGCGCAGCAGCATCGCGTGCGAGGTCGACGCGGGGAGGTCCTCGAGGTGGTGGGTGACCATCACGCTGCCGAGGTCCGGGTGCCGCTGCCGGAGCGCGTCGACCGTCTCGAGCAGGTGTTCGCGCGCGGCCACGTCGAGGCCGGTGGCCGGCTCGTCGAGGAGCAGCAGACGCGGCTCAGCGATGAGCGCGCGGGCGATGAGGGCGCGACCGCGCTCTCCCTGGGACAGCACCGGCCAGCGGGAGTCGACCCGCGCCTCCAGTCCGACGTCGGCGACGTGCCGGCGCGCGGTGGCGACCTGGTCCGCGCTCGGTTCCCACCGCATCATGAGGTCGGTCGTGCCGGTCAGCCCGGTGAGCACGGTCTCGAGCACCGTCAGCGGCGACAGCATGCGGTGTCGCGGGTCGACGTGCCCGATGTGCTCGCGGAGCTCCCGGACGTCGACGCGGCCGAGTCGGCGGCCGAGCAGCTCGACGGTGCCCGCCGTCGGGTGCCCGGTCGCGCCGAGGACGGCGAGCAGTGTCGACTTGCCCGCGCCGTTCGGACCCAGCAGCGCCCAGTGCTCGCCGCTGCGGACGGTCAGCGACACGTCGTGCAGCAGGTCCCGCCCGGAGCGGGTGACGCGGAGGGCTTCGGTTCTCAGCAGGACGTCGGTCACCCGGCCAGTCTGCCCGGTCGGGCCACCCGTCCGGATGCCGCGGCCCGCTCGTGTCAGGCGGTCGCGTCGACGTCGACGTCGGCGTTCGCGTGCGACGCCCGGATCTCCGCCATGTGCTCGGCCATCGCCCGGGACATGCCGCGGATCACGGCACCGGCAGCCTCGCCGTCGCGGGCCTTGACCGCCGCACGGAACGAGTCGAGCCCGTGCTTGACGTCCCAGAACACGAACTCCGGCTGCCCGATGCGCACGAACTTCGCACGGTTGACGATGCCCTCGGCGGTCTTGACGAGCAGCTCGTTGCCCGAGTGTGCGACGAGGAACGCGATGAGCGCGTCGACGTCGTCGTTCAGGGCACGGTCCTCGGCGTCGGCGTGCTTGCGGGCCTGGTCGAGGAGCTTGCCGAGCTGCTTGACCGCGGCGTCGTCGAGCTTCGGCACGGCCCAGCGGGCGGCGAGCTCGGCGAACCCGAAGAGCAGCTGGAACGCGTCGTCGTACTGCTCACGGGTCGGCGAGGCGACGCGCGTGTAGCGGTTGGCCTCCATCTCGACGAGCCCGTAGTCGACGAGCTTCGCGATGGCCTCGCGGATGGGCGTCCGGCTGACCCCGAGCCACGCGACGAGCTCGTCGTCGTTGAGGCGCTCCCCGGCCTGCAGCGTGCCGTCCTGGATCGCGGCGAGCATCTTCTCGAGCACGACGTCGCGCAGGAGCTTCCGGGGGGACGACTCCACCGACGACTTGGGTACCGGCATGGCTGCTCCTCACAGGTTCGGGTGTTCCGTGTGCCAAACCTAGCGTGTTACTCGGCAAGCGTTCGGGAAATCACCTGGAAGGGAAACAGGTCAGCGTCGCAGGTCGACCACCGTCCGGCCGTGCACCCGGCCCGCCACCACCTCGGCACCGACCGCGATCGCGTGCTCGAGGTCGACCGTGCGAGTGACGTCGGCGAGCAGTGCCGGGTCGAGGTCGGTCGCGAGCCGCTCCCACGCCTGCTGGCGCAGCGGCAGCGGGGCCTCGACCGAGTTGATGCCGAGCAGGGACACCGCGCGGAGGATGAACGGCATCACCGAGGTCGGCAGTGCCGAGTCCTGCGCGAGCCCGCACGCCGTGACCGCGCCGCCCCACTTCGTCGCCGCGAGCACGTTCGCGAGGGTCGCGCCGCCGACGCTGTCCACGGCGCCGGCCCAGGTCGCGCGCTGCAGCGGCCTGCCGAGCTCGGCGATCGCCGCACGGTCGACCACGTCCGACGCGCCGAGGGCCCGGAGCGACGCCTCGTTCGCCCGACGACCGGTCGAGGCGGTCACCCGGTACCCGCGCGCGGCGAGCAGGGCGATCGCCACCGTGCCGACGCCGCCGGAGGCCCCGGTGACGAGCACCGGTCCGTCCTCGGGGGAGACCGTCCGCTCGAGGGCGAGGACGGAGAGCATCGCGGTGAAGCCCGCGGTGCCGATCGCCGCGGCGAAGGAGTCCTCGATCGTGTCCGGCAGCACGACGAGGGACCCGCTCGGGACGACCGCGTGCTCGGCCCACCCGCCGTGTCGCGTCTCCCCGAGGCCCGCGCCGTTGCACACCACCCGGTCGCCGATCGCGACGTCGTGGACCCCGGGGCCGAGCGCCGACACCGTGCCGACGACGTCGATCCCCGGGACGAGCGGGTCGATCCGGGCGACGCCGGGGTTTCCTGCGAGGGCGAGCCCGTCCTTGTAGTTCACGCTGGAGTACGTGACGTCGACCGTGGCCTCGCGCTCGGCGGGGTCGGGGAGGTCGACCTGCGTGATCGCGGGCGGGGTGGAACGGGAGACGAGGACTGCGCGCGTCATGCGTCGGACGCTACCCCGTGCCTCCCGGCCGTCGTTCGTTCGTTCCCAGAACGGGTGCTGTACCTGGCGCAACCGGGCGTACCTGGTGGTCCCGACCGAACAGGTACGCCCGTTGCGACCAGGTACGCCCGGAACGACCGGGCCTCAGCCGAACATGATGGCGGCCTCGTCGTACCGCGCCTGCGGCACCGTCTTCAGCTCGCCCAGGGCGTCCTCGAACGACACGTGCACGATCTCGGTGCCCTGGAGCGCGACCATCCGTCCCCAGCGTCCCTCGACCACGGAGTCGATCGCCGCGAGCCCCAGCCGCGTCGACAGCACCCGGTCGTAGGCGGTCGGCGTCCCGCCGCGCTGGATGTGCCCCAGCGTGGTGGCTCGGGTCTCGATGCCCGTCATCTCCTCGATCATCGGCGCGAGGCGCTCGCCGATCCCGCCCAGACGCGGACGCCCGAACGCGTCGAGACCACGCTCGGTGTGTGCGTTGTCCTCGTGGTCCGGCACGAAGCCCTCGGCAACGACCACGAGCGGCGCCCGCCCGCGGTCGTAGGCGGCCCGCACCCACGCCGCGATCTGCTCCATGCTCGTCTTCTGCTCGGGGATGAGGATCGCGTGCGCGCCCGCCGCCATCCCGGAGTGCAGCGCGATCCAGCCCACGTGTCGGCCCATGACCTCGGCGACCATGCAGCGCGAGTGCGACTCGCCGGTGGTGCGGAGGCGGTCCATGGCCTCGGTGGCGATGGCGACGGCGGTGTCGAAGCCGAACGTGTAGTCGGTCGCGCCCAGGTCGTTGTCGACGGTCTTCGGCACGCCGACGATCTTCAGCCCGGCGTCGGTCAGGCGCTTCGCGGCGGCCAGGGTGCCCTCGCCGCCGATCGCGACGATGGCGTCGATGCCGTGCCGTTCGAGGGTCTTCGTGATGTTCTCGACGCCGCCGTTCGGTCCCTCGAAGGGGTTCGTGCGGCTCGTGCCGAGGATGGTCCCGCCCTGCTTGGCGATGCCCTGGATGTCCTTCCGGCCGAGGGGCACGATGTCCCCGTCGACGACGCCCCGCCAGCCGTCGCGGAACCCGACGAACTCGTGGCCGTGGATCGCGATGCCCTTGAGCACGATGGCGCGGATGACCGCGTTGAGGCCGGGGCAGTCGCCTCCGGAGGTGAGGATGCCGATGCGCACGGAGACTCCAACGTCGTCGGGTTGCGGGGACCTCCCCATCATGTCTGACGGTGGTGTGGCATTACCATCCCCGTGTGTCCCTGCCGTCCTCCGTCACGTCCGGTCCGTCCGGTCGGCGTCCGGGTGCGTCCGGCCGGGGTGTCGGGACCGGCCGCGCCACCGCTGCGGCCGTCCGGGTGGACACCGTGTACCGGCCTGGAGGCGCGGTGGACGTCCGCGCGACCCTCCGGCCCCTGCAGCGCGGCTCCGGCGACCCCGCCTTCCAGGTGGTCGGGTCCGACACGTGGCTCGCGCTGCGCACGCCGGCCGGGGCGGCCTCGGTGCTGGTCCGCCGTGCCGGCACCGACGCGATCGCGGTCTCGGCATGGGGTGACGGTGCCGCATGGGCGGTGACCCACGCGCCGGACCTGCTCGGACGCGACGACGACTGGTCCGAGCTCGACGTCAGCGCCCATGCCTTCCTGGCCGAGGCCAGACACCGGCAGCCGGGGTTACGGCTGCTCCGGACGAACACCGTCGTCGCGATGCTCGTGCCGGCGATCATGGAGCAGAAGGTGACCTCGCGGCAGGCCTGGCGCGCCTGGCGGTACCTGCTCCGGCGCTTCGGCGAACCGGCACCCGGTCCGGTGCCCGCGGAGATGTTCGTCCCGCCGGCCCCCGAGCAGTGGGCGCGGATCCCGAGCTGGGAGTGGCACAAGGCGGGCATCGAGCCCGGGCGTTCGGCGACGGTGATGCGGGCGGTCAAGGTCGCGCCGGCGCTCGAGCGGACGCTGGCACTCGGTCGCGGCGGTGCGGTCGTGTCGCAGCGGCTGCAGTCGATCCCGGGCATCGGGCAGTGGACCGCCGCAGAGACGGCGCAACGGGCGCACGGGGACCCGGACTCTCCGAGCGTCGGGGACTACCACGTGCCGGCCCTCGTCGGGTGGGCGCTGACCGGCGGTCCGGTCGACGACGACGGGATGCTCGAGCTGCTCGAACCCTGGCGCGGGCACCGGGAACGGGTCGTCCGACTGATCGGGGGCTCGGGGTTCCGGAAGCCGGCGTTCGGGCCGCGGATGACGATCCAGGACCACCGCTGGCACTGAGGCCGGACAGGGGCGCAGCCGCGTCGTAGGCTCCACGTGAGAACCGATCTCACGAGGAGGAACCATGTCGGACCCGAACACCACCCCCGCCGCCGAGGCCGAGGAGCACCGCGTCGCCGAGCACGACGTCGCCGACCACGACCACGAGCAGGACGGCGGCGAGCACGAGACCGTCGAGCACGGCGACCACGTCGACTTCGTGCACGACGGCCACCGTCACGCCCGTCACGAGGACCACTACGACGAGCACTGAGCGTCGCTGACGCGACCGACGACGGCCGGGAGGGGCGTGGCGGAGCCGCCACGTGCCTCCCGGCCGTTCGCCGTGCGGTCGTACGCCTCCTACGCTGGCCGCATGACGACGATCATCCGCTCCGCTCGATCATGCGATGCGGATGCCGTCGAGCGGATCGAGAACGACGCGGACCAGCTGTTGATCGATCACCTCCACGCTGACGTCTGGGCTCCGGCTGCACACGGCAGCGCGCGGCTCGCGGAGTCCGGCTTCCTGCTCGTCGCCGAGGTCGAGGGTGAGATCGCCGGCTTCGTGCACGTGCTCGAGGTCGACGGCACCTGTCACCTGGAGCAGCTCTCGGTCCGCCCGGTGTCCTCGCGGCGGGGACTCGGTCGGGCGCTCGTGGAGGCCGCGAAGAACCGAGCCCGCGAGCGTGGGTACGACCGGATCTCCCTCCGCACCTACGCGGACGTGCCGTGGAACGCGCCCTTCTACGCAACGGTCGGCTTCCTCGAGGAGGAGCCCGCCACGCCCTTCCACCGGTCGCTGATCGAGGCCGAGGCGCAGCACGGTCTCGATCGGTACGGGCGACGGGTGCAGATGAGCGCACCCCTCGGGCACCCGCGTCAGTAGGAGCTGCGTCGATCGTCCGATGACCTACGGGTGCCGGGTGCCCTCGCCGGCCAGTACGGCGCGGTAGCCCTCGCGGAACGTCGGGTACCGCGGCTCCCAACCGGTCGAGCGGAGCAGGGCGTTCGCGAGTCGCTTGTCGCCGCCGGCCTGCCGTCCCTCGGGCTCCGCGACCGGCGGCTGCTGGACACCGAGCTCGTCCGCCAGGAACGTCAGGACGTCGTCGAGCCGGACCGGTTCGTCGTCGGTCCCGAGGTACGTCGGCGCAGGGTTGTCCACGGTCGCGAGGTGGACGAGCGCTGCGGCGGCATCGTCCCGGTGGATGCGGTTCGTGTGCGGCGAGGTGCGGGACGACAGCCTGGCCTGCCCGGACCGCACCTGGTCGATCAGTCGCTCGCGCCCGGGCCCGTAGATGCCGGACAGCCTGACGAGCACGGCCTCGGGTGCTCGGTCGCGCAGCAGTGCCTCGGCCTCGAGCAGGACGCCCGCGGTCGGGGTGCTCGCCCGTGCCGGGGTCTCCTCCGTGACCTCGCTGCCGTCATCGACGTCGTAGACCGCGGTCGAGGACACGACGATCACGCGCGGCGAGGCACCGGACGCCGCGATGCCGTCGAGCACGTTCCGCAGGCCGTCGACGTAGGTCGCGCGGTACTCGTCCACGTCGCGGGACCCGGCGGCGAAGGCCACCACGACCATGCCCGTGTCCGCGTCGATCGACGGCACCTCGTGTCGGAGGTCGACGCTCCGGCCGATGATCGGCGCGGGGATGCGCTCGGCGCGACGGCGGAGTCCGGTGACCGGGTGGCCGAGCGCCGCGAAGCGCAGGCCGGCCTCGGTGCCGAGGTCGCCGCAGCCGGCGATGACGACGGGGGAGTGGTGCTGCATGCTCCGAGCTTGTCAGGTGCTGGTCGGAGCGGCCCGAGCGGGTGCCCGGGCCGCGGCGGTCAGACCTGCTCGTTGTCGGGCGACTCGGGCTCGCCGCCGGAGTCGACGTCGCTGTCCTGCTGCGGGTCCTCGGTCGCGTTGCCGGTGGACGAGCCGTCGGGCAGGTCCTCGGTGCGCTGGAACTCGCTCTCGGGGGCGTCCGTGGAGCCGTCGGTCGGGGTGGTCTCGTGCTGCTGGTCGCTCATGGGGCCGACGCTACGCGGGAGCGCCTCCGCCGCCGTCCGGCCAGGAGCGTCCCCCGCGATCGGGATCCGATCGCACTGCTCGAGTGTCGGGAGGGGCACCACGTCCCCCGAGTTTGTAACGGAGAGGTAACGAACCCGAACTCGTCCAAACCCTTCGGCCGAGGGCGTCGAAACACTGTCACAAGCCGGGAAACACCCGGAGCGCTCACCAGCCGCAGGTAGCTGGTTCTCCACCCCTGTGCGGGGTGTGTTCGGCGCGCACTCAGGGAATCGCGCCGAGCGCGACAACGGAAGGAACCCATCATGCGCAAGTCCATGAAGACCTCGATCACCCTCGCCACCACCGGCGCTCTCGTCCTGGGTGGTGCCGCGTTCGGCATCAGCACCGCCAACGCTGCGACCCCGAACGTGCAGACGGTGTCCTCGTCGTCCGAGTCGAAGATCCCGGCCCCGGTCGCGTCGGTGCCCGAGGTCAAGGGTGGCAACACCGCCGTCGCGCTCGACAAGGGCTTCACCGACGCGCTGACCTCGCTGGGGCTGACCCCGGGCGTGTCCGGCAACGCCAAGCTCGAGGACGGGTCGGTGTCGTTCCCGATCACCGCCG
>NZ_RBLU01000085.1 GCF_003989515.1 Curtobacterium sp. HSID17257 | reverse complement strand
CCCCGGCCCGGCCCGCGCCGGTCGCACGACGTGCCGTCCGCTCCCGTTGCGGTCGCACGACGTGCCGTCGCGTCGAGAGGTGAGCGGCAGGTCGTGCGACCGCAACCGAGCCCCCGCCGACCGACCGCCGGCCGCCACCGGCGTCAGGCGCGGGCGATCTCCGTGATCGACGAGTGGCCCGTCTCGGGGTGCTTCCGCATCGACAGCAGGCGCTCCATCGACGGCTCGAGCGCGGTGACCTTGTCGAGCGGAGCGCTCACCACGAGCTGGAACCCGAGCCGGAGCCACGCCGTCACGGCACGCCCCGCGAACTCCGAGTCCGCCTTGATGAACGCCTCGTCGAGGAACACCGGCGCGAACCGGGGCCGCGGCCGGGTCTCGTCGCCGAGCTGGTAGCGCAGCGCCGCCCCGACGATGAACGCGACGAGCTCCTGCGTCTCGCCACCGGACTTGTCCCCGAGCGACGAGTACACGCCGAGGTCGTTGCCCTCGGTGTCGTACCGCACGGCCGTGATCTCCATGTGCCGTCGGACGTCGAGTACGGCGTCGCGCTGCGTCGTCCGTCCGCGTGCTGCCGCCGGGTCCGGGCGGATGACCGCCATGAACCGGCGGAGCCTCCGGAAGCGGGTCTCGAGCACGTCGTCGGTCAGTTCGGTGTCCACCGACGCCGACAGCGCGCGGAGCTCCCGGCGGAAGGCGGTGACGTCCTCGCGGGTGACCCGGCGGATCTGGATCTTCAGCCGGTCCCGGTTCGCGCCGAACGGCAGCTCCCGGAGGATCTCGTTGACCGGCTCGAGTCGCTCCTCGATCTCGACGACCGCGCGGTCGAAGGCACCGGCGAGCGGCACGAGGTCCTCGCCGCTCCACTGCGACAGGCGACGACGCCACTCGCTGCGGCGTGCGTGCAGGCCGGTTGCGAGGATCTGGTCGAGGATCGCGTGGTAGTCCGGGTACGAGGCCACGCCGGTGCCGAGGTTCGGGTCGGGCCACGCGTCCTGGTACCGCTGGAACGTCAGCGTGAGCGCGGTCGACGCGGCGGCGGCGCCGTCGAGTGCCTGGGCGAGCCGCTCCTCGAGCCGGCGTCGGAGTCGGCGTGCGGCGTCGTCGAAGCCGTCGATGCCGTCCGGGGCGCCGACCTCCTCGAACGTCTCGGCGAGCAGCCGGGACTGCTCGTCGTCCGGCAGCGACTCCGGGGTGTCCTCGAACCGTGCGAGGATCTCGGCCGCCGCGTCCTGCCCGTCGACGAGCACCGCGTGGCGCTCCTCGAGCCGGGTGACGGACAGCCGCGCGGCGGCCCGTCGGTCGGCTGCTTCGTCGAGCGAGCGTCGGAGCCGGGCGACGGACTCGCGCAGGGTCCGCAGTCCGTCGTCGGCGGCGAGCAGCGCCTGGCGTTCGGCGTCGAGGCGGGCCAGCGACTCGTCGAGCCCGGCGACGTCGATGCCGTCCCAGGTGGTGTCGACCACGTGCTGGTGCGCGGCGCGCAGGGCGTCGAGCGTGGCGATGTCCTGCGCGACGTCGGTGCGTCGGGCCTCGAGCGTCGCGAGGTCCTGGGCGATGGCGGCGAGCTCCTGCTCCACCGACGCCATCCGGGCCTCGTTCGTGAAGCCGATGACGTTCGACTGCCGTCGGTCGCCGTGTGCACCACGACGGCCGTCGCGGAGCTGTCCGGACGGGGTCACGCGGCGTCCGCCGCCACCGAGCTCCGTGGCGGAGTCCACGCACCGCGCGTCGATCCGGTCGGACTCGATGCGCTCGCGCACCCAGGTGCTGAACGGGGAGTCCTTGATCGCGAGCTTGCCGGAGACCATCGCCGGGTCGCCGTCGAGGTCGAGGTGGGGGCCCGTCGGGACGCCCTCGAACTGCACCCGGACCGGCAGCTGCAGCGCGTCGATCGCCTCGCTGAACGACGACAGCTGGTCCTCGTCGACGAGCAGCGTGCGGGCGACGGGCGCCAGCACCGACTCGATCGCCGTGCGCCAGTGCTCCTCGGCGGGGAGCACGTCGAGCAGCTCCGCGACGAACGGCAGCGCGTCGGGGGAGATGCCGGCGGCCCGGGCCATCGCGAGCCGCGCCTCGTGCATCGGCAGCGGCATCGCGCCCTGCCGGTGCTCGAGCGACCGGCGCTCCTGGCGCAGGGTCCGCTCGCGGTCGAGGAGCGGGTACTCCTCGCGCGTCAGGGCGTCCCGGCGGTCGTCGAGCTCGCCGCGGGCCGCGGCGTACGACCCGAGGAACGCGTGCGATGCCGCCTGCGCGTCGGTGAAGGTGCGCTCGGAGGAGAGCGCCAGCCCGAGCGCGGTGGTCCGGTCGTCGAAGGTCGCGCGTGCTCGGGCGACCGCGTCGCGCTCGCGGGTCCGACGGTCGATGCGGTCCTCGAGCTGGGCGAGGGCGTTGCCGCCCTGGTCGCGGAGGCGTCCCTCGGCCTCGCGGAGCTCGATCTCGACGGCGGCGTGCCGGGCCTCGGTCGCGGCGACGTCGGCGCGGGCGGCGGTGCGCTCGCGTCCGTTCCGCTCGACCTCGGCGTCGAGGAGTGCACGCTTCCGGGACGCCGTCCAGTGCGCGAAGGGGGAGACCTCGGCGCCGGTGGCGATGCCGTCGAGGGCGTCGGCCGCGGCCTTCGACCGGGCGATCTCGTCGTGCAGCTCGACGATGGGGGAGAGGATGCGGACCTTGCGCTCCTCGGTGTCCATCGCCTCGTACGCCTCGTCGAGCGCGGAGAAGTGCGCGAGGGCGCGGTCGGCCGCCTCGTAGGTGCCCGGGGTCTCGAGCACGAGCGACTTGTACAGCGCGTCGACCGTCGGCAGGTGCTGCCCGGCCTGGATCCGCGCGAGGAGCCGCATCGCCCGGTTGCCGCCGCCGGAGTCGCCGATGCCGAGCCGGGTCTGCAGCGTGTACGCGAGTTCCTGGTAGGTGTCCCGCACGACGAGGCCCGGCACCCGGCCGGTCAGCTCGAGGTGGTGGAAGCGCGACGGCACGAACTCCTCGAGCCGGCGCAGGTCGAACGTGTCGTCGACCGTCGCCATGGTCATCTGGATGTCGCCCACCCCGCGTGCCCGCTTCGGTACGAGGTACGCGCGCAGCACCGTGAAGCGCCGCTCGTCGTCGTTCCGGAAGGTCACCGCGACGGCGCCCCACGTGGTCTGGTCGTCGCCGCGCAGGTTCACGTCGCGCAGCGCTCCCGTCTCCGGGTCGCGGCGGGTGTCGACCTTGCCGCGCAGGTACGTGAGCAGGTTCCGCTGGTCGGCGCTCCGCGCACGCCCGGTGGTCGCGTCGTTCGAGGCGCCGTTGAACGGCACGTCGGACGGCATCATGACCGCCAGGTAGGCGTCCATCAGCGTGGACTTGCCGGTACCGGAGGCGCCGGAGATGAGCGTCGCGGTGCCGGACAGCTCGACCTGGCGGTGTCCGTGGAAGCCGCCCCAGTTGACGACCTGCATCGACTCCGCCCGCCACTGCGCGACGGTGTCGAAGAGCGCCGGCATCCCGCCGGCGTCGATCAGGGTGTCGGTCATGCGTCTGCCTCGCCTTCGTCGTCGGTGTCGGCGGGTCCGGCCGGGAGGCCCGGTGCGGCCCCGGCGAGCGGCGCGCCGTCGTCCGTGGTGGCGTTGCGGAGCCAGCGGTCGAGTTCACGGAGCTGCTCGAGGGGGAGCAGGACCTCGACGACGCTCGCGACGCGGAAACGGTCCGGGTCGGTCGTGCGGATGAGGATGCGCGCGGTCACCAGGCGCTCGACGGCCTTCGCCACGCGGGACTCGTCGCGGGTGCGGTCGGTGGTCGCCGGGAGGAACCCGGACACGTGCCCGAGGATCTCGGAGCGGTCGACGACGACCTGGTCGAGGCCCGGGCGCGTGTCCGCCCGCAGGCGCATGCGCAGGTAGACGAGGACGATCGTCTCCTCGCGGGTGTACGGCACGTCGCGGAGCAGCGTCGGGAAGGAGCGGCGCTGGCTCTCCGAGCGCGCTTGGCGCTTCCAGGCGACCTCGCGGTCGCGGTCGACGTGCAGTTCGAGGAACAGGTCGTTGAGCCGCGACCGGAGCTGGTGCTCACCGTCGGTGATCGCGCGCCACTCGTCGGTGTGGGTGCGCGCGCTCACGTAGGTGTGGCGGAGCAGCGCGACCAGGGCGCGGCGCTGCGGCTCGTCGAGGCGGCCCTCGTCGCCCTCGAAGAGGGCGAAGCTCGAGTCGTCGCGCTCGTCGAGCCGGTCCTGCTCGAGTGGGTCGCTGCCCTCGGGGTCCGTCTCGTCGACGGGAGCCGTCGTGATGTCGCTCACCGTGCCTCCAGGCCGTTGTCGTCGTCGTGCTGGTCGTCCGCCCGTGCGCCGGTCAGGGACGCCGAGGGCATGTGGAAGGTGACCGTCTCGCCGTCCGGACGCACCGTGCGGTGCGGGACCAGGTGCGTGGCGGTCTCGAAGTCGTCGTTGCCCGTGAGGAGGTGCGCGAGCCCGAAGAGCTCGACCGGCCGACGCTGCTCGGGCGGCAGCGCGTGGAAGGCCGAGACGCTGTCCGGGGCGCTGCGGAGCGCGGCGCGGAGCTCGGCGAGCAGCGGACCGCCGTGGCGGCGCAGCGACTCGACGTCGAGGTCCTCGAAGACGTCGTCGTCGGGTTCCTCGATGGGCGGGGGCACGGCCTCGTTGTCGGGGTCGTAGAAGCGCTCGCGCAGGGTGCCGATCTCGGCGGTCGCAGGGAGCAGTCCGAGCGGGACGCGGTCGCGGGCGGACCGCTCGTCGATCCACGCGGCGAGCCCGCGGTTGACCGAACGGAGCACCGCGTCGAGCTCACGGTCGCGGACGACGTCGTGCGCGACGATCTGGTCGCGGAGCGTCGCGGTGAGCTGGCGCCGCTGGGCGAGGACGTCCTCGATGCCCTGGCGCAGGATGCTGACCGTGTTGCGGAAGGCCCGGCGTTCACCCGCTCCGAGGGACTGGGCGAACGGGTGGGCGAGGATCGTGGCGATGTCGTCGCGGAGCCGGAGCAGCAGGGCGTCGTCGCGCAGGAGCTCGAAGGCGCCCTCGAAGGCGCGGCCCTCCGGGGTGGCCTGCATGAGGTCGTCCGTGCGCGCCAGGTAGTCGTCGAGGATCTCGCCGATCGGGCGGACCTCCTGCCGGAAGTCCTCGACGATCGAGCGGTGCATCGTCGCGACCGCCTCCTCGACGCGCTTGAAGTCGCTGGGCAGCTGCCGGATGAGGTCGGCGACGTTCGTGTAGCCGTCGTGCATGCGGGCGTCGTCGACCTCGGTGACCTCGCCCCGGGCGATGCGCTCGCGTTCGGCCTGCAGCTCGGCGATCTGGGCGTCGATGCGCCGCACCTGCACGTCGGGGTCCGGCTCCGCGCTGGCAGCCCAGCGGTGCACGGCGTCGACGATCATCGCCAGGCGGCTCTCGCTGATGAGGGCCCGGTCGGCGCTCAGGGCGTCGACGAGGTTCAGCGCCTCGAGGGCGTGACTCGTCAGCGAGTACTGCTCGTCGCCGTCGGGGGAGTTCGAGCGGACCAGCCACTGCGCCGCCACCCAGTCGCGGCAGAGGGCACGGCCGTTCGGGCGGGCGTCCGACTCGCCCTCACCCTGCTCGCTCGCGGGGACGCGGGCGCCGGTGGACTGCAGTCGCGCGACGTGCTCCTCGACCTGCAGGTGCATGCGGTCGGCCGGGACGTACTGCACGTCGCGGTCGAACACCGTGCGGAAGACCGCGATGACGGCGGCGCTCGTCGGGCGGGACATCAGCCGGAGGGTCGGGCGGTCGAGCACCGCGCGCACGCGGGAGAACTCGAGGTCGACGTCGGTCATGGGTCCTTGCTCGTGGGTCCTTCGTGGGGAACGACAAGAGCCCGACGCTGTTGCGTCGGGCTCTCGGTGGTGGTGTGGGCGATACCAGACTCGAACTGATGACCTCTTCGGTGTGAACGAAGCGCGCTACCAACTGCGCCAATCGCCCCCTGCACTTGCGTGCCAGTCGATAGTAGCGGACGTTCGGGGCTGCGCCGAACACGGCGCGTCACCCGGGTGTGGCGCGTGTGGTGCCGGTGCCTGTGCTGGTGCTGGGTTCGTGGCGCCTGGTACCCGTGGTTGCGCATCGTGCTCGTGCGTGCTGGCACCCGGTGGGATCGGGCGTACTCGGTGGGAACGGGTGTGCCTGGCGATCCGCGACGACCAGGTACGCCCTTTCCCACATGGCACTGCGCTCGTCATGGGAAGGATCGGGCGCCCGCGGACCCCCTCGATCCGCATGAACGCGGGGGACACGCCCGGTGAACGAGGGGGATTTTGGCGGATGCTGCTCGGTTCGTATAGAGTTCTTCTCGTCGCCGCGACAGCGGAGAGACAGAAGCGGCCCGCGGGTCGTGGAATGCGGATGTGGCGCAGTGGTAGCGCATCACCTTGCCAAGGTGAGGGTCGCGAGTTCGAATCTCGTCATCCGCTCGAGTGTGGGAGTCCTCGGACGACCACGACTCACCAGAGGGTATCCCACCGTTCGGGTACTCACGGAGACGTGAACCTCGATGGTGGGGTGGCCGAGAGGCTAGGCAGCGGCCTGCAAAGCCGTCCACGCGGGTTCGAATCCCGTCCCCACCTCCAGCAACACCCTCCAAGATCCTGCACGACCCCGGTCAGCAGATCTCTGGGCGATTGGCGCAGCGGTAGCGCGCTTCCCTGACACGGAAGAGGTCACTGGTTCGATCCCAGTATCGCCCACCAACTCAGAACCCCCGCTCCGGCGGGGGTTCTCGTGTTTCCGCGGTGCTGCTCCCGCTGCGAGCCGGGGGGACGCGAGACGGTTCGGGCACGTCCTGCTGGCGACGTCACTACGGTGGACGGATGGACTCGGACGGACTCTTCCGGCGGGGGAACCAGGACCTCGCACCACACGACGACACGACCGCGGCGCTGCGGGCAGCGTTCGCCCGGCTCGTCGCCCTGGTCCCCGGCGATCTGATGCTGCACCCGCCCGCGGCGGAAGCAGACATCGCGGCGGCAGAGGCGCACCTCGGTCGGCGTCTGCCGGTCGACGTCCGAGCGCTCTACCTCCTCCACGACGGACAGCACCAGTACACGCCGCAGGACCCGAGGTTCGCCTGCGGCATCTTTACCGGGCTGCCGCTGCTGCCACTGCACGACGTGCTGGCCGCGTGGGACCAGTGGGACGGCTTCGAAGCGCAGACGGACATGGACGAGTTCGCCTCCTCCAGCCCCAGTGGCTTCGTGCAGCCGAAGTACTCCACCAGGGGATGGATCCCCCTCACCCACGACGGCAGCGGGAACCACATCGGCGTGGACCTCGCCCCCGGACCCGCCGGCACGGTCGGACAGGTCATCACCTTCGGCGCGGACGACGACGAGCACCAGGTGCTCGCCCCCTCGCTCCTGTCGTACCTCGACCAGGTCGGCACGCTCATCGCCTCGGGTGCACTCACTCCGTCGGACGACGAGGACGACCCCGACTGGACCCTGTCCGCGCCGCAGTCGCAGCTGTTCCACCCGAGCGGGACCGCGACGACCTGAGCCGGCACAGCAGGCTGCCGCGGACGACTCGCGACGGGTTCCGGTCCGGTGGGGCTGCCGGGTGTGCGTCCGATGAGTCTCCGTCGCGTCGGGCGTCCGTACCGGAGGCACACCGCGGTGCGCGCACCTGCGGTGGGTCCGTCCGCGGATCCTGGGCCGTGTCGTGTTCTCGACGGTCCTGCCCGCCCATCCCTGACCGATCTGCGTACAGTGGACGTGCAAGGGGGAGCACATGGGGGACATCCAGTACGACGAGGCGGCGGCCGATGCCGTCGTCAGGGCAGCCGGCGCCGCCGCCGATCGCCTGCGCGGGCAGGGGGCAGCGCGTCGGAGCGCCGCCGAAGCAGCCCTGGACGACTTCCGCGGCGCGTACGCGAAGCGCTTCGAGGAGTCGGTGCAGATCGAGGCCGACGACCGGCCGAAGCTCACGTCCGCGCTCGACGACCTCGTCGACCAGGTGACCGAGGCCTCCGCTGCAGCGGAGCAGGAACGGCAACGCCGCGAGCAGCTCGCGGCGTGGCAGCTCCGGCAGGACGAGCGGGACCGCCAGGTCGCGGCCGATCCGCTCGGGCTGCACGGGAGTCCGTCGCTCGGTGTCTTCGACTTCAAGCCGTCGGAGACCCCGACCGCTCCGCCGACCATCACCGTGGCGTTCTCGGCGCGGGGTCGGACGCGCACCGGTGGCGGGACGGCAGAGGGGACCAGCTCGGCCGTCCCCGGTTCGCTCCGGTCCTTCGCGAGAGACAGCCGCGCCGCAGATCGCGCCGCGGAGGAGAAGCTCACGACGCTGCGGTCCGCCTGGCACCGCTTCACCGGGAGCTGCGGCTGGGTGCGCGTCGCGAACGCGTCGTTCCTGGCCGGCGCGGACCGGCTGCTCGACGAGAACCGCGAGGATGCTGCGTGGCTCGAGCGGATCGCCGACGCCTTCGACCGAGCCGGTGGTTCCGCCGATCTCTCGAACGCGACACTCGACATCGCAGCACCGGCCGACCTGCCTCCGGCGCTGCAGCAGATGCTCGATCCGGACCTGACCGCGGCCGAGGTCGCGGCACTCTGGGCACAGCTCGGATGGTCGTCCTCCCGCAGGCAGGACGTCCGAGCGCTGCCCCTGCCGGTACTCGCTCGCCTCGGCAACCTCGAGGGTGTCGCCTACTGGGCCCGCGACGCGGCGAACCGCACCGTGCTCGACGCCCGGATCACCGAGGCCGAGCAGGAGGTGGAGGCGCTGCAGTCCACGATCGCGTACGACAACGGGACGGCCTGGAGCCGAGCATCGGAGAACCTCAAGGCGTTGCGGGACATCCGCACCGGTGCGCAGTTCGTTCCCGGGTCGCAGTCGGGTGACCGGTACGTCGTCTCGCTGACCGACGACGTGCCACCACTCGCTGCCGTCGCGATCGGCGACCTGGACACCGCTCGCAACGTGACGTGGGCGGTCCCCGGCATGGGGTCGTCGACCACCGGCATGAACGCGTGGGCGACCTCGGCGCAGAACATCTACGACCAGCAGCGGGAGAGCGTCGACGACGACAGCCCGTTTCAGCAGCACGCGGTCATCGCGTGGATGGGGTACAAGGCCCCGCCCGTCCCCGTCATCTCGGGCAGTCCGGATCCGGGGGTGCTGTTCAACGGGTACGCCGAGCCGGGCGGCGACGCGCTCGCAGCCTCGATCAAGGGGCTGGATGCCGTGCGTGGAGGGGACCTGCCCCGGACGAACGTCGTTGCCCACTCCTACGGATCGACGACGGCAGCGTTCGGTCTGACCCAGGCGGGCGTCCACGTCGACTCGTTCACGACGATCGGTTCAGCGGGCATCCCGAACTCGATCCCACGAGCAGACGACATCCACGCCGATGACGTCTACGCCGGTCAGGCCCGGAACGTGTGGGCGCTCCCGGGCGACGAGAAGGGCGACCAGTGGGCGGGCACCGGTCGGCTCAGCCCCGTGCACGGGATCGACCCCACTTCGCCGAGCTTCGGTGCGTCCGCGTTCGGCGCCGACGGCGTGGAGAAGGACGGGGAGAAGCTGCGCGGCGTCAAGGACCACGGCGTCAGCACCCCCGACGGCGAGGGCTACCTCGACGTGAACACCGAGTCCCTCGCGAACATCGGGTACGCGACGACCGGTCAGCCGGAAGAGATGACCGACTACGTGGCCAAGGGACCGACGGACTTCGAGCGCGACCTGCTCGAACAGATGATGAGAGCACCGTGATGATGAAGCGATCCTCGACGAGAACACGTCGCACCGCCCTGCTCGGTTCGACCACGGCACTCGTCCTGCTCATGCTCACCGCCTGCGGGAGCACCACCACGACACCGAGAGGCTCCGACATGGATCCGTCGACCGCGAAGAAGTCCATCGTCGATCTCGTCGAACGGTCGACGGCTGCCGTGGGGGGCGATTGGAAGGTCTACCGCGGCCCTGCGGTCGAGCCGTGCGGACAGGACGTGGAGGATCGCGTCCGGTACGTCTACATCGTGGAGCGAGAGGGGTCAGCCACCGGGCTGCAGCGCGATGTCGATGCGGTCCGTGCCGTCTGGAAGGACGCGGGTATGGACGTGGTCGACACGGCCACGGCCGGAGGGGACACGCGCGCCGGCATCCGCGGGACCGGCGACCCCGTGACCTCCATCGGGTTCGACGCGAAGCCGGACCGGTACAGCATGTCCGGAGTCAGCGTCTGCGCGTCCGGGAACGCGTCGGAGCTCCGCGACGAGGAGTTCTCGGACCAAGGCTGAGCCGATCGACTCCTCGGACAGATGATGACGGCGCCATGACGACCACCGCACCTCGGCACCGGTCGAGCACCTGGCTCGCGCTTGCAGCGGCCGTCGGCCTCTCGCTCGTCCTCACCAGCTGCGCCGACAGCAGCACGAAGCCGAAGGAGACCACCGTGCGGGCGTCCGAAGCCGAGAAGTCCATCGTCGACCTGGTCGAGCGCTCCTCGGAAGCGATCGGCGGGGAGTGGCGCGTGTCACTCGGGCCGTCGGTGGAGGCGTGCGGCGAGGGCGTCGAGGACCGCGTGCGGTACGTCTACGTCCTGGAGCGCGACGGTTTCCCCGAGAGCGCCGAACGGGGCATCCGTGCCGTCACGGAGCTCTGGGAGCAGGACGGCATCGAGGTCTTCGACACGGAGACCGGCGGGGACGAACCACTCCGGGGTGTCCGGGGCAAGGGCGGTCCCACCACGTCCATCGGGTTCGACGCCCACCCCGCGCGCTCCAGCCTTTCCGGTGTCTCGGCGTGCGCGCCGGGGCGCGCAGACGACCCGGCTCGGGGATCAACCACAGCGTGAACGATCGCCGGCACGTGCGGTCGTTGCTCGGACACGGCGCGGTCGTCGGTCGCACGACTCGTGGTGCCGCGCGCGGTCAGGAGGAGGAACGATGAGTCGCCGGTCGAACGCGTGCGTCGCCGTGCTGGTCGCGACCGCAGCGGTCCTGTCAGCCTGCAGCGCCGGCTCCGGCGGAGCGCGTGCGGACGCGTCCGAGGCGAAACGGTCGATCGTCGACGTGGTCGAGCACACCACGGCGTCGATCGGCGGCGAGTGGAGCGTGTACAGCGGTCCTGCGGCGGAGCGCTGCGATCGTGCAGGCGCTGCGCCCGGCGCCCGGTGGAGCTACATCGTCGAACGGGTGGCACCGGCGGGAGTCGATCCGGCCGCGGACGTCGAACGGGTCGAGCAGGCGTGGCAGGAGCAGGGCATCGCGGCCGAGCGCTTCGAGAGCGGATCAGCGGATCCCCTGCTCGGCGTCCGCGGCGCCGGAGGCCCGGTGACGTCCGTCGGCTTCGACGCCTTCCCCCAGCGCTACTGCGTGACCGGGGAGTCGACGTGCTTCGACGGGAGCGTCGACGACCTGCGGGGAACGGGCGAGGGATGACCGACGACCAGCGAACCGACCGGGTGACGGACCGGGACCGACGGGCCTACCGGATCGTCTCCCGCATCGGCTTCGTCGCTGCTCCCGCGATGTTCTTCCTGCCGCTCCTCGTCCCGATGGTCAGCGGGGGGTACCAGTCGTGGGCGGTCGTGTGCATGACGGCGGCGTTCGCGGTGCTCGTCTCGGCGTCCTCGTTCGCCGCCATGGCGAGCACGCCGCCTGACGGGAAGCCCGGGGTGCACCAGCTGTGGGCGATCCCGGTCGCCGTCTTCGCCCTGCTGCCCGGAGCGGTCCTCTCCTCCGGGCTCTACCTGACGATCGTCTCCCTGCTGAGCCAGGCAGCTGCGACAGCGCCGAACTGAGGGAAGACGCCCGCGTGACAGGACACGCCGGCCCGACGGAGGCCGGCAACGGCGCTCGTCAGACCGGACGGTAGATCGCGATCGGGGGAGCGGATGGGTCGCCGTCGTCGTGGGCGTCGCCAGTCGCGAGCCAGGTGCGGCCCTCGTGCTCGATCGTCGTCGGCAGGTCACCGTGCACCAGGATGCGGACCGCGGGGGCGTCCCCGTCGATCAGGTCGACACCGTGTGCCTCGGTGCCACCGGGGTTGTCGTGCACGTAGCTCATGCTCCGAGTGAACCCGGTCGGGCCTGGGAACCCGGGACCGTCCGGCCGCTCGCAGGGTTCGGGTCGCCGCGATCGGCCGGACGGGGGGCGGGTCGCCCCGGTGCTCCGGTCGTGTGGGCCGGGCACCGAGAGATCATCCGGAACCGATGAGGATCCGGATTGGTCGACGACCGCGCCGTGCGGTTTCCCGCAATCCCGCAATGCCGCAATCCCGCAATTCCGCGACCGCGCAACGACGGACGACCGACGACGCGCCCGGCCGCACCCCGGATCACGGGCGCGGGACCGAAACGGGGTAGAGTGTTCCCGTACGCGGATGTGGCGCAGTGGTAGCGCATCACCTTGCCAAGGTGAGGGTCGCGAGTTCGAATCTCGTCATCCGCTCGGAACACGAAGGCCCTGGTCACCGACCAGGGCCTTCGTCGTGCACCAGCCGGCTCACGCCCTCAGGCGCCGCCGAAGCGCTCCGCCCGGACGTCCGACAGGTCGTGCCCGAGCTCGCCGAGCCACCGCAGCACCTGCTCGACGAACGGGGTCGACCCGCAGACGTACACGAGCGCGCCGACGTCGGGCCCGAGCACCGACCCACCGAGACGCTCCCGCGTGAGCCGGCCCACGGGCTCGCCCGATCCCGATGGTGCCCGTCGGCTGTACACGTGCGTGACCTCGAGCGGTGCGGTCGCACGCAGGGCAGCGTCGAGCTCCTCGCGGAAGAAGACGTCCTCCGGGGTACGGGTGGCGTACAGCAGCCGGAACGGCACCGGGTCGTCCGCCTCGGCGTGCGCGGTGACCATCGGGAGCAGGGGGACGATTCCCGACCCGCCAGCGATCAACTGCACGGGCCGGTCGGACGCACCCGGACGCCACACGAACCACCCGCCGAGGGGGCCGTGCACGTCGACCGCGTCGCCGACCTCGATCGCGTCGACGAGGAAGGGCGAGACCTCGCCGCCCTCGACCCGGTCGACGGCCAGCGTGACCCGGGTGCCGGCACCGGCCGAGGCGATCGAGTAGGAGCGGGAGGCCTGGTAGCCGTCCTCGGCGGTGAGCCGCAGGTCGAGGTGCTGGCCGGGGTCGTTGCCGGGCCAGGTCGGCACGTCGAGGACGATGCGACGCGCGTTCGGGGTCTCGGTCGCGACGGAGGCGACGGTGGCGGGGTGCCAGGCCGGCCGTCTGCGGACGGGAGCCGAGCCACCCGGGGCGATCCGCGCCTCCAGGCCGTCGACGGGCGGTGTGCTCACCAGTACCGCTCCTCCTTCCAGGGGTCGCCGTGCATGTTGTAGCCGGCGTTCTCCCAGAAGCCGGGCTCGTCCTCGGCCTGCATGACGATGCCGCGCACCCACTTCGCGCTCTTCCAGAAGTACAGGTGCGGCACGAGCAGGCGGGCCGGGCCGCCGTGCTCGGGGGTCAGGGGCTCGCCGTCCGCCTCGAACGCGATCCAGGACTGCCCCTCGAGGAGCTCGTCGAGCGGCACGTTCGTCGTGTAGCCGCCGAAGCTGTGCACCGTGCAGAAGTCGAGCGAGGTCTCGACGTCCGCGAAGAGCCGGTCGAGCGGGACGCCGCGCCACGGCATGTCGAGCTTCGTCCAGTGGGTGACGCAGTGGATGTCGACGGTGACGTCCTCGACGCCGAGCGCGTGCACCTCGTCCCACGACCAGGTGTGCAGGCCCGACTCGGTCCGGATCGAGAAGCTCCAGTCCTCGGGCGCGATGTCCGGGGTGGCTCCGGCGGAGAGCACCGGCCAGTCGCGGACGAGGGTCTGTCCCGGCGGGATGCGCGGGTCGTCGCGGTCGTCGCGGCGGCCGCCGAAGCCTCGGGTGAACGTCGCCATCGTGGTCCTCCTGGTCACTGGTGGTGTGGCCATCCTGCCCTGTGCACCGGCTCGCGGCACAGGGCACGCCCGGTGGGGCCCGCGTCCGGCGGACCGGCCGGGAGGCTCGTGGCGATCCCGCCGGCCGGCCTGCGTCCGTCCCGCGGCCGGTCCGGGTGCGGCGCGGTGCGCTCAGCGGCGGCGCGGTGCGCCTCAGCGGTGGTGCGGTGCCGTCTCGTGGTCGTCGAAGAGCACGTCCGGGGCGTCGACCCGTCGGTCGTTCACGGTGGTCGGGCTCTCGAGGTGCACCGCGCCGGACGGCAGGATGCCCGCACCGCCGAAGCGCTCCATGACCCGCCACTGGGCGACGACGTCCTCGCCGGAGTGCTGCGGGGGCAGGGCGTCCCAGAACCGGAAGCCACCGACCTGTTCGAGCGCGGCGCGGTCGTACACGACGCACGCACCGACCCAGGCGACCCGGTAGGGCACCCACCCGCCGGTCTCGACGTCGAGCTCCGCTGCGACGTGCGCCGGGTTCGCGGCGTTGTGGAGCGAAAGCCGGTCGAAGCCGGCCGTCCCACGGCGCACCACCTCGGGCACGACCGGACCGTCCCACGGCTCGAACACGGCCGTCTCGTGCGGACGACGGTCCTGCAGGTACGACAGCCCCTGCACGGCGCTCCCGACGAAGCCGCACCCGAGGTCGCGGAGCGCGTCGAGCATCCGGCGGACGGTGCCCGGCTCGAGCCAGACGTCGTCGTCGAGGTAGAGCACCGCAGGGGCGGTGGCGTGGTCGAGGAGGTGCTGCCGGTGCTCCGCCAGGCCACGCCGTTCCGGGTGGGCGAGGAGCGTGACGGGCCGGCCCTGTGCCTCCAGGACGCGCAGCATGGCGGCCACCGCCGGCTCGGCGGCGGCGTCCTGACCCGTGGACTGGTCGCTGAGGACGAGGCGCAGGTCGACGTCGGTCTGCGCCGCCAGCCCGGCGAGCGTGGTGGCGAGTTCGGA
>NZ_RBLU01000084.1 GCF_003989515.1 Curtobacterium sp. HSID17257 | reverse complement strand
GCCCTCGGTCGAGCCGCGCCACGCGGTGAGCGCGGACAGCCGTTCCGCGGGGTGCCACGGCGTGCGGCCGTCGCGGTCCCGCCCGACCGCGGCCGCCATCGACACCCACGGGTCGAGCGGCGCCACGGGAGCGTCCGACCCGAGCCGGAGCTCGGCCCCCGCCCGGTGCAGCGACGCGAACGGGAAGGCCCGGTCCGTCACGTCCGCCCAGTACCGGTCGGCGATGTCCCGGTCGTCCATCGCGTGCTCCGGCTGGACCGACGCCACGACCCCGAGCCGGGCGAACCGGTCGACGTCGGTGTCGACGAGCAGCTGGGCGTGCTCGATGCTGCCCCGCGCGCCCACGGCCTCGAAGACGTCGAGCGCCAGGGTGTTCGCCCGGTCGCCGATCGCGTGCACGGCCGGCACGAGCCCGGCGTCGACCGCGCGCCGGACCATCGCCACGAGGTCCTCGAACGGGTACGCGAGCACGCCCTCACCCGACGTCATCGCGGCGGTCCGCGTCCCGAGCGAGCCGTCGGTGATCACCTTGAACGGGCCCATCCGGACCAGCCCGCGGGTGCGGTCCACGACGTCGCCGGTGCGCAGGCCACGGGCGATCGCCGCGTCGAGCTCGCCCGGGTACACGCCGGAGTCGATCCGCAGGCCGTCCGTCCCCGCGTGCACCCGCCGGGTCCAGCGGTCGAGTCCGAAGACCATCTCGAGGTCGACGACACGGGTCACGCCGCGGGCGGCCGCCGCGTCGACCGCCTCGGCCACCCAGCCGTCGAGCACGTCGTCGGCCACCCGGGACAGCACCGCGGTCACGTCGAAGGCGTCCTGCTCGCGCACCACCCCGTCGGCACCGGCCGCGAGCGGCCGTCCGAGGAGCGCCGAGCAGTGGGCGAGCGCGAGCGCGTTGCACCAGACGGCGTGCAGGTCGGCGCTGATGACGACGACCGGGAGGCCCGGTGCGGCCCCGTCGAGCAGCTCGCGTCGTGCGGGGCGGGGCCAGGTCCCGTCGCGGTAGCCGTGGCCGACGAGCACCAGGTCCGACACCCCGGTACGTGCGACCGCGGCGAGCGCGTCGGCGGTCGCCTCCGCCGACGTGCAGGCGGACACGTCGACGCGTCGGCGGACCAGGGCCCACTGGTCGAAGTGCACGTGGTGGTCGACCAGGCCCGGGCCGAGCCACGCGCCGTCGGTCTCCACGACGTCGGCGTCGACGCCCGGCGGCGGGTCGAGCGTGCCGGCGGGCGCGACCGCCTCGATGCGGCCACCGACGATGCGGACGTCGCACGGTGCGCCGGAGGTGCCCACCCGGCGGACGGTGCGGAGCAGGACGTCGGTCACGATGCCTCCCGTCCGTCCTGTCTTCCCGCCTGCGCGCGCTCGACGGCGTCGGCGAGCGCGGGGGAGGCGTAGGGGCCGTCGCCGCGGAGTCCCGCGACGATCCGCTCGACGACCTCGGGAGCCTTGTTCTGCGAGAGCTTCGCGCGGGCGTCGAACCGGGCGACCCGGATGCGGATGCCGACAGTGCCCTTCGCCACGCGGCGGGCGGTCCCGGGATCGACGTCGAGCGAGACCGGCTCGGGCATGACCCGCTCGAAGTGGTCGACGAGCTCGCCGAGCACGCGGAAGTTCTCGTCGTCGGACAGGATCTCCGGCGTCCCCCAGCAGTGCGCCGTCACGTGGTCCCAGGTCGGGACGAACTGCTCCGGCGGGTACCAGGCGGGGGAGACGTAGCCGTGCGGGCCCTGGAACACGACGAGGACCTCGTGCTGTCCGAGCTCGTGCGCGACCTCGTCCGGCCGGCCGACGTGCGACACGAGGACGATCTCGTCGGGGTCGTCGTCCGGCCCGGTCGCCTCGAGCAGGAACGGGTAGTGCGAGGCGACGAGCCCGGCGGCGGTGTGCGACACGATCGTGGCCCACGGATGTCCGTCGATCAGGCGTCGTACCTCGTCGACGTCGGTCATCAGGAAGTGAGGTGTGTGCCGCATGCGACGAGCGTGGCACATGCGAGGCTGGTCGGCATGGAGAAGCGCGCCGCGTACGAGTCCGTCCTGCCCTACGTCCGTGAGTGGATCGACTACAAGGTGTGGCAGCTCCGGCTCCCCGGCGTGCAGGTCGCGATCGGCTTCGAGGACGAGGTGCTGTTCTCCGCGGCCTGGGGCTGGGCGGACGTCGAGGCCGGACGGCGCCTGACGACCACGGACCTGTTCCGGATCGCGTCGCACTCGAAGACCTTCACCGCGACCGCACTGCTGCAGCTCGCCGACGCCGGCGCGCTGCGGCTCGACGACACCGTCGGGTCGTTCGTCCCCGCCCTGGTCGAGGCCGGGTCGCCGGTCGCCGACGCGACCGTCCGCGAGCTCATGGAGATGGGTGCCGGGGTCGTCCGCGACGGTGCCGACGGTGACCACTGGGCGCTCGACCACCCGTTCCCGGATGCCGACCAGCTCGTCGCGCTCGTCGTCGAGGGCGGCGCGAAGGTGCCCGTGGGGTCCGCCTTCAACTACTCGAACCTCGGCTACGGCCTGCTCGGGCTCGTCGTCGAGGCCGTCACCGGCACGACCTACGCCGAGCACGTCCGGCGTGCGATCGTCGAGCCGCTCGGGCTGACCGGGACCGGGCCGGAGTACGACCCGACCCGCGAGGACGAGTTCGTCGTCGGCTACACCGGCCTGCACACCGCCCGCACCCGCCAGCGCGTCCCGCACGTCACGACCGGGGCGCTCGCCGCGGCGACGGGCTTCCACGGCACGGCGTCCGACCTCGTCCGGTACTTCTCGGCGCACGTGCCCGGCCGGGGCTCGCTGCTGTCCGACCACGCGAAGCGCCTGGCGCAGCGGAAGGCGTGGAGCGCGCTCGACACCGACCCGGCCGCGCGCGGCTACGGCGCCGGGTTCATCGTCGACCGGATCGGTGGGCGGGAGGTGCGCGGGCACTCCGGCGGGTTCCCCGGACAGATCACCCAGACGGTGTTCGACCCGGCGTCGTCGCTCGTCGTCTCCGTCCTGACGAGCAGCGCGACCGGCCCGGCGGGGATGCTCGCGACGGGCATCGTGCACCTGCTCGACGCCGCGGCCGACGAGCAGGCTCCCGGTCCCGAGCTGCCCGAGGGCGTCGACACCGACCGGTACACGGGACGGTTCACGACGTTCGAGGGCATCACCGACGTCGCACGGGTGGGGGACCGGCTGCTCGCGATCGACCCGACCCAGCCGGTGCCGACCGAGTCCCCGGTGCGCCTCCGGGTCGTCGACGAGGACACGCTCGTGATGGCGGCGGGGAACCGCTTCGGCTCGGTGGACGAGCGGATCACCTACGCGCGCGACGAGGACGGCACCGTCGTGTCGTTCCGCGGGGACAGCGGCATGACGCACCGTCCGTGGTCGGTGCCCGAGGAGTCGCCGGAGGTCGCTGCCGCCCTCGTCTGACGGGGCGACGGGCGCAGGGGGTGGGGACAACCCCACCCCCGATCCGGGAGACGGCAGGATGGGACGCGGGGACGGGCTCCGAGAGGCTGGACCCATGACCGACACCGACCGCCTCGACCAGGCCGAGACCGTCCCGCTGGACGACCACGCCGCCGATCGTGCACAGACCGTCCCGCTCGACGGTGCCGTGCACCAGGGAGCCACGAAGCCGATGCCCGAGCAGCCCCGCACGCCCGACCCGCGCCGCTCGGCGGCGCCCTCGGGCTGGAGCGCCACGCCGACAGCGGGAGACACCTTCGCTCCGGGGCAGCCGCCGTTCGCCGCCGCGGGAGCCCCGGGGAGCGGGAACGGCGCTGGCTCCGGGATGACCGCGGGCCGGTTCTACCGCGAGGCCTGGCGTCGCCTGCCGCGGGACTTCGGCTACATGGCGCTGACGGCCGTGCTGCTCTGCACGCTGTACGCGGCGTTCCCCGCGGCGCTGTTCGGCCGGGGCCTGCGCGACCTGTTCAACCCGTTCGTGCTCCTGATGTTCTTCATCGCGCTGTTCGTGGCGCGGTGGCTCGGGCAGTTCGAGAAGACCCGCATCGGGTGGGCCGACCCCCGGCCGATCCGCCCGGTCGACTGGACACCGCGGTGGCAGCAGAACTGGTGGACGCGCACCGGGTCCGCGGTGGCGAACCCGCACTACTGGCTGTACCTGCTGCACGCGGCCGTCGTGTACCCGCTCGCGGCACTCGTGACCGTGGGGGCCGGTGTCGCACTCCTCGCCGGGTTCGCCTGGCCGTTCGTGGTCGCCGTCGCGTGGGGCTTCCTCGGCGTGGGCGGCATGTACCTGCCCAGCTCCGACAGCGGCGCGCTGCTCGCGGTCGGACTCCTCGGCCTGCTCTCGATGGCGGCATCGGTGGCGCTCCTGCCCCTCTGGGCACGTGGCTCCGTGCTCGCCCACTACTGGATCGACCTCGGCCTGCTCGGCGGGTTCCGTGCGGAGCAGCTCGAGCAGCGCGTCGCCGGGCTGCAGGCCTCCCGTGCCGGAGCCGTGACGGCCGAGGGCCAGGCGCTGCGCCAGATCGAGCGCGACCTGCACGACGGCCCGCAGCAGCGCCTCGTCCGCCTGCGGATGGACCTCGCGGCCGCCGAACGCGCCCTCGACCGCGACCCGGAGAAGGCGAAGCAGCTCATCGGCGAGGCGACCGAGCACGCGCAGGACGCCCTCGACGAGCTGCGCGCCCTGTCCCGGGGGTTCGCGCCGCCGATCCTGCTCGACCGTGGCCTGGTCGCCGCGCTCGAGGCCCTGGTCGCCCGGACACCGATCCCCGTCGGGCTCGACGTCCGCCTGCCCGAGGGACTCGAGCTCGCGACGGAGATCCAGCGCAACGTGTACTTCACCGTCAGCGAGCTCCTGACGAACACCACGAAGCACGCCGGCGCCTCGACGGCCGGTGTCTACCTCGGCCTGATCGTCGACGCCTCGGGCCTCTGGTACCTCACGGTCAGCGTCACCGACGACGGCCGCGGCGGCGCACGACCGCAGGAGGGCCACGGCATCGAGGGCCTGATGGGGCGGATGCGCGCCCTCGACGGCGAGCTCCTCGTGAACAGCCCCGAGGGTGGCCCGACCGAGGCCACCGCCCGCATCCCGCTCGGCGCCCTGAACGGCGTCCCCGTCGCCCGCGGTTGACGACACCGGGAGCGGTCCGACGCCACGGCAGGCGCGACCGCTCCCACTAGGCTGGTCGGCATGAGCGACGGCCCGGGTGCAGCACGCATCCGGGCCGTCGTCGTCGACGACGCCGTGCTCCTGCGCGAGGGACTCGCCCGGGTGCTCGACGAGGCCGGCATCGACGTCGTCGGCCAGTACGCCGACGCCGACGCCTTCCTCGCCACGCTGCCGCACGACGCCCCCGACGTGGTCGTGATGGACGTCCGGATGCCGCCGACCTTCACCGACGAGGGGGTCCGCGCCGCGGTCGAGACCCGCCGCGTCGCACCGCGCACCGGGGTCCTGCTGCTGTCCCAGTACGTCGAGGCCACCTACGCCGAGGACGTCCTGGCGGCGGGCGCGACGGGCATCGGGTACCTGCTCAAGGACCGCGTGACCCGACTCGAGGAGATCGACGACGCCGTCCGCCGCATCGCCGCCGGCGGCACCGTGCTCGACCCCGAGGTCGTCACGCAGCTCATGGGCCGCCGACGGGACCCGCTCGCCGCCCTGACGCCCCGCGAGCGCGACGTCCTCGGACTGATGGCCGAGGGCCGCACGAACGCCGCCATCGCCCGCGCGCTCGTGATCGGCACCGGCGCGGTCGAGAAGCACGTCTCGAGCATCTTCGGCAAGCTCGCCCTCGAGGACACCGGCGAGGACCACCGCCGCGTCCTCGCCGTGCTCGCGTACCTCGGCTGACCCGACACGTGGCGACCGCACCGTGATCCGCGTCCCCGCGCCGCTCCTCGCGCTCACCGCGATGCTCTCGGTGCAGATCGGTGCCGCACTCGCCAAGACCCGCTTCGACGAGGTCGGGTCCGTCGGCGCCGCGTCGCTCCGGCTCGTCATCGGCGCGGTCGTGCTCGTGCTCGTCGTCCGCCCGCGCGTCCGGCACTGGACCCGAGCACAGTGGACCGCCGCCGTGCTGCTCGGCCTGGCGCTCGGCGGGATGAACGTCTTCATCTACGTGGCCTTCGCGAGCATCCCGATCGGCGTCGCCGTGACGATCGAGTTCCTCGGGCCGCTCGCCCTGTCGCTCGCGCACACCCGACGCTGGCGGGACGTGACCTGGGCCGCGCTCGCGCTCGCCGGGGTCGTGCTGCTCGGCGTCGGCCCGGCCGCGGTCACCGCGGTCGGGGGCGTCGTCGCCGCGCTCGCCGCCGCCGCGTGCTGGGCGGGCTACATCGTCATGAACCGACGCGTCGGTGCGGCGATCCCCGGGGTCGACGGGCTCGCGGTGTCGATGGTCGTCGCGATGCTCGTGTCCCTGCCGACCGGGCTGCGTCCGGCCGTCGACGGGGTGGTCGGGGACCCGTCGCTGCTGCTCGTCTTCGCGGGGGTCGCCCTGCTGTCGACCGTGCTGCCGTACGCCCTCGAGATGCTCGCCCTCCGCCGGATGCCGACGCGGGTGTTCGGGGTGCTGCAGAGCCTGGGGCCGGCGATCGCGGCCCTGGCGGGCCTGGTGGTGCTGCACGAGGGGCTGGCGGCGCAGGAGGTCGTCGCCCTCGCGTGCGTGAGCGTGGCCAGCATCGGGGTCACGCTGTCGGCGCGACGCGGTCGCGCGCGACCGGACGCGGGTCGGACGGGAGGCGCGGGGCAGGTTCCCTGACGTCGGGGACGTCCGTCGTGCCTCCCGGCCGACCGCCTACTCGGCGCGCAGGAAGTCCGCGTACGTGGGTTCCGACTGCACACCCGACAGCAGGGCCGGATCGTTGATCCGGCGTTCGACGTAGGCCGCGATGACCTCCGGCGGGGTGAGCACGTGGGCGACCCAGGACGGCACCTCGTTCTTCTTCATCATCGTGCCTCCTTCCGTCGGGTCGTCGCCGTCGAACTTCTCGATGATCGTGTAGTTCGGCGAAGCAGTACGGGCAGAACGATCCTCGTGATGCGGGTGGAAGTCAATGCGGTGCGTTCCCCGGATGCCGTGCCGCCAGGTCGGCTCGGAGCGTGCGGTGCTTCACGGCGGACCGCCAGACCCAGGCGTCGGCCTGCTGGCCGAACTGTGCCCACTCGACGAGCACGGCGTCGCGGGTCCAGCTCCTCGCGAAGCCCTTCACGCGGATGTGGAAGGTCGGGAACTGGATCCACGCCCACACGGGGGCGGGGGTGACGGCGTGGCAGACGTCCGGTCCGCGCGCTTCCTCCGACAGGGAGTAGGCACGCGGGCGCTCGACCTCCGGGTGCTCCGGGGGCTGCCACCGGTTCTCGCGACGCCGTCCCACACGGGTATTCGAACGTGTGTTCGAACCGGCGTCAAGTCGGACGTGCGGTCAGCGCGGGGCGCAGCGCACGGATGGGCGTGTCGACGTCGCGCGTGCAGCGCGCGCCAGAGCGCGCCCGACGCCTCGTGTCGTCCGCAAGGGGGACCGGTCTGTACCCCGTTCGTGGGCTGTCGCGCTCCGTGGACACGGGGTGGGATGGACGGTGCAGGACACCCCTGCGTGCTTCACCCGGAGGAGCCGCATGACCGTCACGCTCTCCCGCCCGCACCCGGCGCCGACCGGTGCGGTGCCGGCACCCGCACCGCTGCGGCCCCTGCCGTCCCTCGCCGTCCGGTGGCTGCTCCGCGCCGCCTTCGCGCTGCCCTACGTGGTCCTCGCGCTGGTGGCGTCGCACATCACGACGACGCCG
This sequence comes from Curtobacterium sp. HSID17257, assembly GCF_003989515.1. GTDB lineage: Bacteria > Actinomycetota > Actinomycetes > Actinomycetales > Microbacteriaceae > Curtobacterium. Next base: position 6,940 of record NZ_RBLU01000084.1, on the reverse strand, counting down.
TCCCTCGGGCTGACCGGCAACCAGGTCACCTTCGACCGGGCGACGGCCGCACTCGACGGTGGCGTGGTCCAGGCCATCGGGCAGCTCTGGCCGCTGCTCTCCGGGGTGCTCCTGCGCTTCATGCCCTTCGGTGTGCAGGGTGCCGCGGTGCTCGGCGGGGTCGTCGCCGGCGTGCTGCTCCAGCTCCTCGCGCAGGACATGCTGCGACGCGGCCTGCGCATGCGCGAGGTCGTCGCGTTCACGATCGCACTCGGCGCCAACCCGCTGTACGCCTTCCTCGCGCTCGACGACCTGCAGGCGTTCCTCGGCATCGCCCTCTTCGCCCTGGCCGTCGTCGACATGGTGCGGTTCTTCGCGTGGGGGGACACGCAGGCGGGCTTCCGTGCCGGCCTCGCGCTGATGCTGTCCACGCTGGTGGACCCGATGGGCTTCGTCTACGTCGGGATCGCGGCGCTCGCCGCGCCGCTGCTCGACCTGGCACGGCACGACCAGCGGGGCATCCGGCGGGCCAACGTGCTCGTCCTGGTGTTCCCGAGCCTCGCCGTCGCACTCTCGACGGCCGTCCTGGACCTGATGGTGCTCCACGACCCGTTCGCGGCACTGCGCGGGACGATCAGTGTGTCCGAGGAACGACTCGACGGTCTGCGCCACCTGTTCGCCACGGCGGACGGCCTGCTGCTCGTGGCGATGCTCGTCGCCGGCGCCACACTGGCACTGCTCGTCCGCCGACCCGGCGCGATCGGGCTCGTCGCGGCGCTCTTCGTCGGGACCGTGGGCGGGTACGCGATCGGGCTCGTGCCGGTCGCGACCGCCGGGAACGTCTTCGTCACGATGCTCAGCGTCGCGATCGCGATCCTGCCGCCGGTCGAGGGCCGCGTCACCAGCACCCTCGTCGTCGTCCTCGCCGTCCTCCAGGTCCCGCTCGCGTGGGCCGCGGCCTCCGAACGCCAGGTCGTCGTCGAGTGGATGCACGCCGTCGTCGCGGTGGTGACCCGGTGACCGCCGTCGCTCCGCGGCCGCCCCTGGATGCCGACGGGGCTGAGCGGTCTGTCCTGGACGCCGACCGGGCCGTCGTGGTCGGTCCGACCGGACGGCACCGCGGCGAGGAGGTCGACTGGCGACCGCTGCACCGGTGCTCCGTGCAGCGGCACGTCGAGGAGGGCTGGGTCGCGTCCGCCCGCATCCGCGAGGGCGTCCTCGTCCTGACCAGCGGCCGGTCCGACCCGGACGTCCTCCGCGCGGCGCTCACCGAGGAGTTCGGCGAGCCCGTCGTCCTCCGCAGTGCGTCCGAGGCGGACGTCCGGCAGCGCATCGCGTACGAGCTCGAGGAGGAGGTCGCCGACCTCGCCGCGCACGGCCTCGCCCGGACGAACCCGGCGCTGTCCGCACGGACCGTCCTCTCACGTGGACAACGGGTCGGCGGTGCGGTCGCCCTGCTCCTGTTCGCGGCGTGCCTCGTCCTCGCACCGGGCAGCACGGTCGCGATCGCGACGGCGGTGCTCTCGCTCGGCTTCCTGGCGGGCATCCTCTTCAAGTTCTGGGTCTCGATGGTCGGCGCCCGCTTCGACCTGGTCGAGCAGGTGTCGGTCGAGGACGTCGCGGCCCTCGACGACGACGCCCTGCCGACGTACACCGTGCTCGTGCCCGTCTTCCGCGAGGCGAACATCGTGCACGACCTCGTCCGGAACCTCGAGGTGCTCGACTGGCCGAAGGACCGGCTCGAGGTCCTCGTGCTCGTCGAGGCCGAGGACCACGAGACCCGCGAGGCCGTCATCGACGCCGCTCCGCCGGAGTGGATGCGCATCGTCATCGTGCCGCCGGGATCGCCGCAGACGAAGCCCCGCGCGTGCAACGTCGGCCTCGCCATCGCGCAGGGGGAGTACGTCGTCATCTACGACGCCGAGGACCGTCCGGACCCCGACCAGCTCAGGAAGGTGTTCCTGACCTTCGACCGCGCCGGGGACGACACCGTGTGCGTGCAGGCCGCGCTGAGCTACTTCAACGCCGACGAGAACGCGCTCACGCGCATGTTCACGCTCGAGTACTCGTACTGGTTCGACTACATGCTCGCCGGCCTCGACGCCCGACAGCTGCCGATCCCGCTCGGCGGCACGTCGAACCACTTCCGCACCGACCTGCTCCGCGAGCTCGGCGGGTGGGACCCGTACAACGTGACCGAGGACGCCGACCTCGGCATCCGGGCGTCCGCCGTCGGGTACCGCGTCGCCGTCGTCAACTCCACGACGATGGAGGAGGCGAACACCTCGATCCCGAACTTCGTCCGGCAGCGCTCCCGCTGGATCAAGGGCTACATGCAGACCGCCCTCGTGCACGCCCGGCGGCCGCGGGCGCTCGTCCGCGAGATCGGGCCGCGTCGGGCGGCGGCGTTCGCCCTGCTCATCGCGGGGACCCCGCTGACCTTCCTCGGGATGCTGCCCGGCGTCCTCGTGACGATCGCGACGCTGCTGCTGCCGGGAGACTGGACCGCGCCGCTGTTCCCGGCGCCCGTCCTGTGGCTCTGCGTGCTCGACTTCCTGCTCGGCAACGCCACGATGATCTACCTGACCATGATGGGGCCGTACAAGCGCGGGCGGTTCGACCTGATGGGCTGGGCGCTGCTCAACCCGCTCTACTGGATCCTGCACTCGGTCGCCGCGTACAAGGGACTGTGGCAGCTGATCACCCGGCCGCACTACTGGGAGAAGACGGAGCACGGCCTGACGAAGACGACCGCCTGATCGCGACGACGGTGCGGAGGGGATGACGAGAATCGAGCTTCGGCGCAGCGCCAGCTGGAAGCCGTGAAGAGGACGTGGAGGGGATGACGGGAATCGAACCCGCGTGGCCAGTTTGGAAGACTGGGGCTCTACCATTGAGCTACATCCCCGCACTGCGGCACGAGTCCGCAGCGACACCATCGTAGCGGACGAACGGCCCCCGACATGCCATCGAACGTGCTGCCGCAGCCGGACGGTTCCGACACGCGCCGCATCAAGCGCTCCCGGGTCATCTCCTTCGTGCTCCTCGCGGTCGCCGCCGTCGTGTTCTCGCTCCGCCCCGAGGTCTTCGGCGACCCCCAGTCCCAGCCCTGGCACGCGCTGCTGCACGTCTGGCGGATCGTCCTCGGGGTCGTGCTCATGGTCGCCGCACTCGGGGTGCAGGTGGTCGTCGGGGTGCGGTGGCGGCAGGGTCTCCGACGCAGCGCCGGACAGGAACCGTCCACACACGGCACGCCGCCCGGGAACCAGGCAGCGGGGGACCGCTAGACTCGTCGCGGTCGTGCGTGCCCTCGGGCGTGCGCGGACACCTGGCCCAGTCACGGGGCGTAGCTCAGCTTGGTAGAGCGCCCGCTTTGGGAGCGGGAGGTCGCAGGTTCGAATCCTGTCGCCCCGACCAGGTCCACTCGAACGTCAACCAACAGGAGTACATCCCTTGGCCACCAGCACCGTCGACAAGGTGAGCGACACCCGCGTCAAGCTCACCGTGAACGTGACGCCGGACGATCTCAAGCCGAGCATCGACCACGCCTACAAGCACATCGCCGAGCAGATCAACATCCCCGGCTTCCGCAAGGGCAAGGTCCCGCCGGCGATCGTCGACCAGCGCGTCGGCCGCGGCGAGGTCCTGAACCACGCCGTCGGTGACGCCATCGACACCTTCTACCGCCAGGCGGTGGAGGAGCAGGAGCTGCGCATCCTCGGTCGTGCCGAGGCCGACGTCGCCGAGCTCCCGAACGTGAAGGACTTCTCGGGCGACCTCGTCCTCACCTTCGAGGTGGACGTCCGTCCCGAGTTCGACCTGCCGAAGTACGACGAGTACGAGCTCACGGTCGACGCCGTCGAGGTCTCCGACGACGAGGTCGAGGAGGAGCTGCAGAACCTGCGCACCCGCTTCGGCACGCTCGTGACGGTCGACCGTCCGGCCAAGACCGGCGACTTCGCCCAGATCGACCTCACCGCGACCATCGGTGACGACGAGGTCGACTCGGCCACCGGCGTCTCCTACGAGATCGGCTCGGGCGACCTGCTCGAGGGCATCGACGAGGCGCTCGAGTCGCTCACCGCCGGTGAGTCGACCACGTTCGAGTCCACGCTGGTCGGTGGCGACCGCGAGGGCGAGACCGCGCAGATCGCCGTGACCGTCACCGCCGTCAAGGAGCGCGAGCTCCCCGAGGCCGACGACGAGTTCGCGCAGATCGCCAGCCAGTTCGACACCATCGACGAGCTCAAGGGTGACCTCAAGGAGCAGATCGCGAAGTCCAAGACCTTCGGTCAGGGCGCCGCGGCTCGCGACAAGCTCGTCGAGAAGCTCATCGAGGACGTGGACATCCCGATCTCGGAGCAGCTCATCGAGGACGAGGTGCACCGTCACCTCGAGCAGGAGAACCGCCTCGAGGACGACGAGCACCGCAAGGAGGTCTCCGAGTCCAGCGAGAAGGCCTTCCGCTCGCAGCTGCTCCTCGACGCCATCGCCGAGAAGGAGGAGATCCAGGTCTCCCAGGAGGAACTCACGCAGTACCTCATCCAGGCTGCGGCGCAGTACGGCATGGAGCCGGCCGAGTTCATCAAGGTCATCGACCAGAACGGCCAGATCCCCGGCATGGTCGGCGAGGTCGCCCGCTCCAAGGCCGTCGCGACCGTCCTGTCGAAGGTGACCGTCAAGGACACCAACGGCGACGTCGTCGACCTGTCCGCGTTCACCGCCGGTGTGGCGCAGGACTCGGCTGACGACGAGTCGGCCGACGCCGACGAGGCCACGGAGGCCGACGCGAAGTAACGCGACGCGCTGACGGACGGGAGGCACGGTGCCAGCTGGCACCGTGCCTCCCGTCCGTCGTCTGCGCACTTCCCGCGCCCGCGCACCGCCCACAGCGAACAGGCGCGAACAGCCGCGTTGCACCCGATAAGTTCGACATCAAGCGACAACTGAACGGGAGCTTTTCCATGGCCGAAGCGACACTGAACCCCAGTGTTTTTGACCGCCTTCTGAGAGACCGGATCGTGTGGCTCGGCTCTGAGGTCCGCGACGAGAACTCGAACGAGATCGCAGCGAAGCTGCTGATGCTCGCCGCCGAGGACCCTGAGAAGGACATCTACCTCTACATCAACTCGCCCGGTGGCTCGATCACCGCGGGCATGGCGATCTACGACACGATGCAGTTCGTGCCGAACGACATCGTCACCGTGGGCATCGGCCTCGCCGCCTCGATGGGGCAGTTCCTGCTCTCGTCGGGCACGCCGGGCAAGCGCTACATCACCCCGAACGCCCGCGTGCTCCTGCACCAGCCGTCCGGTGGCTTCGGCGGCACCGCTGCCGACATCCAGACGCAGGCCAAGGTCATCCTCGACATGAAGCAGCGGATGGCGGAGCTCACGGCCGAGCAGACCGGCAAGTCGATCGAGCAGATCCTCAAGGACAACGACCGCGACAACTGGTTCACTGCGCAGGAGGCCCTGGAGTACGGCTTCGTCGACCACCTCCGCGCGTCCTCGAACGAGGTCGTCGGCGGCGGCGGCACCGTGGGCGACGGCGAGACGCCGACCGCGGCCGCCGAGCCCGAGTCCCACTGACCACCACCGAAGAGAAGGAAACGAGAATGCACCTCCCCATGCTCGGTGGCGCGCAGAACGTCCCGGCTCCGTCCGATCGCTACATCCTCCCCAGCTTCGAGGAGCGCACGGCCTACGGCTTCAAGCGCCAGGACCCGTACGCGAAGCTCTTCGAGGACCGCATCGTGTTCCTCGGCGTGCAGGTCGACGACGCGTCGGCCGACGACGTCATGGCCCAGCTGCTCGTGCTCGAGTCGATGGACCCGGACCGCGACATCGTGATGTACATCAACTCGCCCGGTGGCTCGTTCACCGCGATGACGGCGATCTACGACACGATGCAGTACATCCGCCCGCAGATCCAGACGGTCTGCCTCGGCCAGGCCGCCTCGGCCGCGTCGGTGCTCCTCGCTGCCGGTACCCCCGGCAAGCGTCTGGCGCTGCCGAACGCCCGCGTGCTCATCCACCAGCCCGCGACCCAGCAGGGTGGCGGTCAGGCGTCCGACATCGAGATCCAGGCGGCGGAGATCCTCCGCATGCGCACCTGGCTCGAGGAGACGCTGTCGAAGCACTCGAACCGCACGCCGGAGCAGGTCAACAACGACATCGAGCGCGACAAGATCATGTCCGCCGAGGAAGCCCTCGAGTACGGCCTGATCGACCAGGTCCTCACGAGCCGCAAGAACCTGCCGGCGCTCGTCAAGTAGCGCTGGACACACGAAGGCCCCGCACCGGACGGTGCGGGGCCTTCGTCGTGCCGGGTGCAGCGGGTGCTGCCGTCGTCGTGGTCGCGCTCTCGGCCTGGAGGCGCGGTGCCGGTCCGGTGGGAGGGTGTCAGTCCTCGTCGTGGTCGTCGGCCGCCGGTGCGGCGGGACGGCGACGGAGCAGCAGCAGGACCGCCACGACGACGCCGGCGAGGACGATCCCGCCGGCGCCGATGAACAGGGCGTCGGTCGCGCTCGAGTCGCCGGTGTCACCGGATTCGGTGTCGGGTGCGCTGGACGCTGCGGACCCCGAGCCGCCCCCGTTGCCGTCGGCGCAGGTCGCCGGCGCCGCGGTGCCGCGGTCGGGGGAGAAGCCGGCCGGTGCCTTCCACGTGAAGTCGTACCGGTCGGAGACGGTGTGGCCGTCGGCGGACACGATCTGCCACTCGACCTCGTACTTGCCGGAGTCGCCGAGGGCGGCCTTCGTGGTCATCGAAGGGCCGTCGACGGAGACGCAGCCGTCCTCGTGGTAGCGGCCGTCGGGGCCGATGACCCGGAAGGCGAAGCCCGAGTCCGACCCGCCGATCGCCAGCAGCCGGTCGTTCGTGGTGATGTCGAAGCGGTCCGGGAGCTCGGTGAGCGTCCCACCGACCGCCGGGGTCGAGGACACCAGGTAGTTGTGCGCGA
>NZ_RBLU01000083.1 GCF_003989515.1 Curtobacterium sp. HSID17257 | reverse complement strand
CGGCGTCGAAGCCCGCGGCCTTCGCGGGAGCACTCGGGGTCGCCGAGGCCGCGGGCTTCGACGCCGTCGAGGCGCCGTCCGCCTGCAGCGCAGCACGGAGCTTGCGCGCGACGGGGGGTTCCACACTGGAGCTCGGGCCCTTGACGAACTCGCCGAGTTCCTTGAGCTTCTCCATTGCGGTCTTGCTGTCGACACCGAGTTCGGATGCGATCTCGTGTACGCGTGGTTTTGCCACTGTTCTCCTTCACGGGTCCCACCCCGCGAAGGGGGCAGGACTCACTGGATGACGGGTCTCACTTCGAGCCGCTCATCAGTTGTCCATAAGCCGTTCAGCCTGTTCTGTCGTGTCCCGGTGACGCGCCTGCTCTTCGGCGCTGAGCGCCTCGAGGTAGTCACGTACCGCTGACGTGTCCGGTTCACGGTCGAGCCGGAGCGCGCGGCGGTAGGCCCTGCGCTTGACGGCCTGATCATGTGCTTCGACGGTCGGGGTGAGCCAGGCTCCCCGCCCCGGCATGACTGCCTTCGGGTCCGCCACGACGCGACCGTCGCTCAGGGCGACGACACGGAGGAGGGAGGACCGGGGAGCACGACGACGACTGCCGATGCATGTTCTGACGGGAACCACCATACTCCTTGCCTCCGACCACCGCGATCCGGCGCGCCCGGACGAGCCACGCCACCAGCGAAACGGTGCCGGGCGACGAGGGCCGCCCGACACGATCCGACTCCTACTCGTCGCCGTCCAGGATCGAATCGGGCTGGATGTCGATGCGCGCGCCGGTCAGCTTGGCGGCGAGGCGGGCGTTCTGCCCCTCCTTGCCGATCGCGAGCGACAGCTGGTAGTCCGGCACCAGGGCACGGACGGCCTTCGTCGAGGCGTCGAGCACGAACGCGCTCGTGACCTTCGCCGGCGACAGCGCGCTCGCGACGAACGAGGCCAGGTCGGAGGAGTAGTCGACGATGTCGATCTTCTCGGCACCGAGCTCGGTCGTGACGGCACGGACGCGCGCGCCGAGCTCGCCGATGCAGGCGCCCTTCGCGTTGACGCCCGGCTCGTTCGCCTTCACCGCGAGCTTCGTGCGGTGCCCGGACTCGCGCGCGATCGAGGTGATCTCGACCACGCCCGAGGCGATCTCGGGGACCTCGAGCGCGAAGAGCTTCCGGACCAGGCCCGGGTGCGTGCGCGACACGGTGATCTGCGGGCCCTTCGCGCCGCGGCCGACGCTCGTGACGTACACGCGGATGCGGTTGCCGTGCTTGTACTCCTCGCCCGGCACCTGCTCCTCGGGCGGCAGGATCGCCTCGACGGTGCCGAGGTCGACGTGCACCATCTTCGGGTTCGGACCCTGCTGGATCACGCCCGCGACGATGTCGCCCTCCTTGCCGCGGAACTGGCCGAGGATCTTGTCGTCGCCGATGTCGCGCAGGCGCTGGTTGATGACCTGCTTCGCGGCGAAGGCGGCGATGCGACCGAAGTCGCTCGGCTGGTCGACGGCCTCGCCGACGACGGTGCCGTCCTCGTCGTGCTCCGGCACGTAGACGGAGACCTCGCCGGACTTGCGGTCGAGCTCGACGCGGGACTGCGCGTCGACGGGCTCGTCGTTCTCCGCGCGGTGCTTCTGGTACGCCGTCAGGATGGCGGATTCGATGATGCGGACGAGTTCGTCGAACGGGATCTCCCGCTCGCGCTCCATGAGTCGCAGGACTGCGAGGTCGATCTTCACCGAGGTGCCTCCGTATTCAGCTGAGTCGCTCCCGCGGGTGGATCTGCGCGGAAGTCGGCGACCAGACTACCCCAGGACGAGCGACGGACGGGAGGCACGTGGCGGGCCCGCCACGCCTCCCTCGCAGGCTCGGTCGGCGCGCCCCGCGCAACGCTCCGCGTCGCCGCCGAGCGGGGCGCGCCCGTCCGTGAAGGGTCGCGATCAGATCGCGCGGACCGCCTCGATCAGGTCGGCGACCGGGACGTCCGTGCGCTCGCCCGAACGGCGGTCCCAGAGCTCGACGACACCGTCGGCGGCGTTCCGCCCGGCGACGACGACGACGGGGACACCGAGCAGCTCGGCGTCGCGGAGCTTCACGCCCGGCGAGACCTTCGGACGGTCGTCGTACACGACGTCGTAGCGCTCGCCCTCGAGGGTGTCGACGATCGAGGTCGCCAGGTCGTACGCGACCTGGTCCTTGCCGGTGGCGACGACGTGCACGTCGAACGGCGCGACCTCCTTCGGCCAGGCCAGGCCCTTCTCGTCGTTGTGCGCCTCGGCGAGGATCGCCATGATGCGCGTCACGCCGATGCCGTACGAGCCCATCGTGACCGTGGCGAGCTTGCCGTTCTCGTCCTGCACCTTGAGGCCGAGCGCCTCCGCGTACTTCCGACCGAGCTGGAAGACGTGGCCGATCTCCATGCCGCGCGCGGTCTCGAGCGGGCCGGAGCCGTCCGGGGCGGGGTCACCCGCACGGACGTCCGACACCTCGGCGACGCCGTCGGCGGTGAAGTCGCGGCCCATGACGAGCCCGGAGACGTGGATCCCGCGCTCGTTCGCGCCGGTGATCCAGCTCGTGCCGTCGACCACGCGCGGGTCGACGAGGTAGCGGATGCCCGACGGGCTGTCGGCGCCGAGCACCTGCGGGCCGATGTAGCCCTTCACGAAGACGCCCGGGTGCTTCCGGAAGTCGTCGTCGCCGGCGGCTTCGACCTCGGCCGGCGCGAAGGCGACCTCGGCGCGCTTCAGGTCGACGTCGCGGTCGCCGGGCAGCCCGACGACGACGACCTCGCGGGTGCCGTCGAGGTGCGTCAGTGCCAGGACGACGTTCTTCAGCGTGTCCGCCGCGGTCCACGGGGCGCCGTCACGCGGGGCGACCTCGTTCGCGTGTGTCACCAGCGTGTCGATGGTGGGGGTGTCCGCCGCGGGCAGCAGCACGGGCTCCGGCTGGCCGTCGATCGGCAGGGCGTCGGGGACGGGCGTTACGTACGCCTCGACGTTGGCCGCGTAGCCGCCGGCGCTGCGGACGAAGGTGTCCTCGCCGACGCCGATCGGGTGCAGGAACTCCTCGGACTTCGAGCCGCCCATCGCTCCGGCGTCCGCCGTCACGATCACGTACTCGAGGCCCAGGCGGGCGAAGACCTTCTCGTAGGCGTCGCGCATCACCTGGTAGCTGCGTTCGAGCCCCTCGTCGGTGAGGTCGAACGAGTAGGCGTCCTTCATCGTGAACTCGCGGCCGCGCAGCAGACCGGCGCGCGGACGGGCCTCGTCGCGGTACTTGTCCTGGATCTGGAACAGCGTGACGGGGAGGTCCTTGTACGAGCCGTACAGGTCCTTGACGAGGAGCGCGAACATCTCCTCGTGGGTCGGGGCGAGCAGGTAGTCGGCGCCCTTGCGGTCCTGCAGGCGGAACATGCCGTCGCCGTACTCGGTCCAGCGGTTCGTCGCCTCGTAGGGATCACGGGGCAGGAGCGCGGGCAGCAGGACCTCCTGCGCACCGGCGGCCACCATCTCCTCGCGGATGATGTCCTCGATCCTGCGGCGCACCCGCAGCCCGAGCGGCAGCCACGCGAAGATGCCCGGGGACTGGCGACGGACGTACCCGGCGCGCACGAGCAGCTTGTGGCTCGTGACCTCGGCGTCGGAGGGGTCGTCGCGGAGCGTGCGGAGGAAGAGATGGGAGAGCCGTGTGACCACGGACGCAAGCCTAGCGGCGCGCGTCCGGCGGCGACGACGACGGCTCAGGTGGTGGTGACCACCTGCGGGGTGCCGGTGGCGGCGTCCGGACCCATCTCGTCGGCGATGCGGTTCGCCTCCGCGATCAGCGTCTGCACGATCTCCCGCTCCGGCACGGTCTTGACGACCTGCCCCTTCACGAAGATCTGGCCCTTGCCGTTGCCGGAGGCGACGCCGAGGTCCGCTTCACGCGCCTCGCCCGGGCCGTTCACGACGCAGCCCATGACGGCGACGCGCAGGGGCACGGTCATGCCCTCGAGGCCCTTCGTCACGTCGTTCGCCAGCTGGTACACGTCGACCTGGGCACGGCCGCAGCTCGGGCAGGAGACGATCTCGAGCTTGCGTTCGCGGAGGTTGAGCGACTGCAGGATCTGCAGACCCACCTTCACCTCCTGCGCGGGCGGCGCGGAGAGCGAGACGCGGATGGTGTCGCCGATGCCCTCGGCGAGCAGGATGCCGAACGCGGTGGCGCTCTTGATGGTGCCCTGGAACTCCGGCCCGGCCTCGGTGACACCGAGGTGCAGCGGCCAGTCCCCCGCCGCGGCGAGCTGGCGGTAGGCCTTCACCATGACGATCGGGTCGTTGTGCTTGACCGAGATCTTGAAGTCGTGGAAGTCGTGCTCCTCGAACAGCGACGCCTCCCACACCGCCGACTCGACCAGCGCCTCGGGCGTGGCCTTGCCGTACTTCTGCAGCAGGCTGGGCTCGAGCGACCCGGCGTTGACGCCGATGCGGAGCGAGACGCCGGCGTCCTTCGCGGCCCGGGCGATCGCGCCGACCTGGTCGTCGAACTTCCGGATGTTGCCCGGGTTCACGCGGACGGCGGCGCACCCGGCGTCGATGGCCTGGAACACGTACTTCGGCTGGAAGTGGATGTCGGCGATGACCGGGATCTGCGACTTCTTCGCGATGATCGGCAGTGCGTCGGCGTCGTCCTGGCTCGGGACCGCGACGCGGACGATGTCGCAGCCCGACGCCGTGAGCTCGGCGATCTGCTGCAGCGTCGCGTTGATGTTCGTCGTGGGGGTCGTCGTCATCGACTGCACGGAGACCGGGGCGTCGCCGCCCACGAGGACCTTCCCCACCCGGATCTGCCGCGACTTCCGACGCGGGCTCAGGGTTTCGGGGACTTTCGGCAGACCGAGGTTCACTGCTGGCACGGATGCGACTCTACGCGCTCCCCGTGGGCTCACACGTGGTCGACGACCAGGTCGGACCCGCGGTCGACGACCGTGATGAGCGGCCCGTACAGCCGCATGAGCGCGAGGGCACGTTCGTGGTCGTCGTCGCTCGCGCCGGCGCACGCGTCGGCGACCACCGTGACCGTCGCTCCGGCGTCCGCCGCGGCCAGCGCGGTGGACACGACGCAGCAGTCCGTGGAGACCCCGGTGAGGACGAGGTGCGGGTGGTCCCCGACGACGGCCCGGAGGCTCGTCCCCCACTTCCCGAAGGTCGGCTCCGTGATGACGGGGCTCCGTCGCTCCGCCGCCACGGCCGCGAAGGGCGCCGTGAGGTCGTAGAGGGGGTCGGCGTCGGGGACGAGGGCGAACGGCCACTCGCGGTAGTACGGCACCCAGGCACCCTGCGGGTGCTCCGGCGCGACGAACCGCGTGAACACCGTGCGTCCGGCGAACTGCGGCAGCAGCCGTCCCGTCCCGGCGGCGGCATCGGCGTAGCGGGGCGTCGCCCACGGGCTGTCCCCGGTGAAGACCTGCTGCAGGTCGATCGCGACGAGCCAGGCGCCGGCGGGGACCTCGACGCTCACGCGCCGTGCTCCTGGCGGCGGACGGTCCGGCGCGCCGTGAGCAGCGTGCCGGCGAAGCCGACGACCAGCGCGACGAGGACCCCGAGGTTCGCGTACGCCCAGGCACCCTCCCGGCCGCCGAGGCCGAACGGGCCGAGCAGGTACCCCTGCCAGTTCAACCACGCGGGCACACCGTACGTGTTCGTGACGAGCCCCCAGCCGAGCACCGTCCCGAGCACGACGAGTCCGATCGCGGCCCAGCGCACGTCGCCGTAGCGACCGCGCACGTCGTCGAGCTCGGCGTCGGCGTACGCGCGGCGCCGCAGCACCACGTCGGCGACGAACACCCCGGCCCACGCGGCGATCGGGACGCCGAGCGTGACGAGGAACGCCTGGAAGGGCGAGATGAAGTCCTTGGCGAAGAAGACGACGTACACGGCGCCGGCGACCATGAACACGCCGTCGACGCCCGCCGCGACCGGCCGCGGGATCCGTACGCCGGCGCTGAGCAGCGCCAGACCCGACGAGTAGATGTCGAGCACGGCACCGCCGACGAGTCCGAGGATCGCCACGAGGGCGAACGGCACGAGGAACCAGACGGGCAGGATCGTCGTCAGGGCACCGATCGGGTCGGCGCCGATCGCGGCGTTCAGGTCCTTCGACGAGCCGGCGAGCAGGACGCCGACGACGACGAGGACCGCGGGCGCGAGGGCGCCGCCGAAGGTCGTCCACCAGACCACGCCACCCGTCGAGGACGTCCGCGGGAGGTACCGCGAGTAGTCCGCCGCCGCGTTGACCCAGCCGAGGCCGAAGCCCGTCATCACGAGCACCAGGGCACCGATGACGTTCTGCGCGCTGCCCGCCGGCAGGGCACCGAGCGTGCCGAGGTCGATCGACGGCACCGCGAGGACGACGTAGACGACGGTGAGCACGGCGGTGACGACGGTGATGACGGTCTGCAGGCGCATGATCACGTCGAAGCCCGCGATGCCGGCACCGACGACGAGGGCCGCCACGACCACGAGGGCCACGAGCTTCGTCACGACACCGTCGTCCCAGCCGAGCTCGCGGAACACGGTCGAGGTGGCGAGCACGGCGAGCGACGCGAGCGCGGTCTCCCACCCGACCGTCAGCACCCAGCTGAGGAACGACGGCAGCCGGTTCCCCCGCACCCCGAAGGCCGCACGGCTCAGCACCATCGTGGGTGCCGACCCCCGCTTGCCCGCGATCGCGACGATGCCGCACAGCAGGAACGAGAAGGCCACCCCGACGACGGACACGATCGTGGCCTGGGCCAGGGAGATGCCGAAGCCGAGGACGAACGAGCCGTAGCTCAGCCCGAGCACCGACACGTTCGCGGCGAACCACGGCCAGAAGAGCCCGCGCGGGCGCCCCTTGCGGTCGGACTCGGCGATGACGTCGATGCCCTGGCGCTCGACGGCGCGGACCTCTGGCGCGGTGCTCATGCGCTGAGCGTAGTGGGCGCGCGGGCCGGTGCGCGGTACCGGTCGCGCTACCCGAACAGGTTCACGGGTCGCACGATGTCGGCGTAGACGAGCAGGGCGCTCATGCCCGCGAGCAGCACCACGACGACCATCGTCAGCGGCATCGACTTCGCCAGGTCGATCGCGCCGGGGTCCGGCTTGCCGACGAGCACGTACGCGCGGCGCTTCACGGCCTCCCACAGCGCACCGGCGATGTGCCCGCCGTCGAGCGGCAGGAGCGGCACCATGTTCAGCACGAACAGGCCGATGTTGAGCGAGGCGAGCAGCCCGAGGATCGTGTACGCCTTGTCGACCACCGGAACGCCGCTCATCGACGACACCTCACCGATCGCGCGACCGACGCCGACGACCGACACCGGGCTGTCCTGCGACCGCTCCTGCTCGCCGAAGGCCGCGTTCCACACGGCGACCAGACGCTGCGGCAGGTCGATGATCAGGTGCGCGGACGCGGCGATCTGCGCCCCGGTCGCGGGGAGCACGGCGGCGGGCGACTGGCGGACCAGCGACTGCCCGATGCTGACGCCCACGACGCCGACGCGCTGGGTCTTCGTGGAGCCGTCCGCGTTCTTCGCGACCGTGCCCTGTTCGGTGACGACGTCGCGGGTCGCGAGCTGCGGCGTCACCTCGAGCGTCCGGCGCGCACCGTCGCGCTCGACCACGACCGTCACGGCCTCGCCCGCGGAGCGCTGGAACACGCGGGACACCTCGGCGATGGTCGGGTCCTGCCGCCCGTCCACCGCGAGCACGACGTCGCCGTCGCGGATGCCCGCCTGCTTCGCGGGCGACTCGGCGTCCCCGGCGGTGCAGGTCGTCGCGCTGCTCGTCGGCAGCACGCAGTCGACGCTCGACGTGAAGGTCGTCGTCGGCGCGCCGAACCCGCACAGCAGCACGCCGAACAGCACGATGCCGATCACCAGGTTCATCGCGGGACCGGCCACCATCACGATGATCCGCTTCCACGGCGTCAGCCGGTAGAAAGCCCGGGAGTCGTCGCCGCCCGAGTCGGCGATCTGCTCCGCGGACGCCTGGCGGGCGTCCTGCACGAACGCGCCGTACATGCCGGTGTTCGTGATCGCGTTCGGCTTCCCCGACGCACGCGGCTTGAGCATGCCGACCATCGAGATGTACCCGCCGAGCAGGATCGGGCGGATGCCGTACTCGGTCTCCCCCCGTCGGAACGACCAGATCGCCTTGCCGAACCCGAGGGAGTACTGCGTGACCTTCACCCCGAAGAGCTTCGCGAAGGTCAGGTGGCCCAACTCGTGGAGTCCGATCGAGACCAGCAGGCCGACGATGAAGACGACCACGCCGAGGACGAAGAGGAGCACGGATTCGACGGTCACCGGAGAAGGGTACGGGACCCTGCCCATGACGGAGCCGAGCGCGCCCTGAGAGGTCTGCCGTGCCTCCCGGCCGGTCTGGAGGCACGCATCACCGCGGGCGCACCCGTCGCGCGACCGCGTGGCGGGCTCGCGGTGTCCGGCCCGGTCAGCGGGCCACCAGGCGGTCCGCCGTGGTGCGCGCCCAGCGCTCCGCGGCGAGGACCCCGTCGAGCGACGACTCCCCCGCGGTGTGGTCGTCCACGACGCGGCGGACGGTGTCGACGATGTCGAGGAAGCCGATGGCACCCGCGTGGAACGCGGCGACGGCCTGCTCGTTCGCGGCGTTGAACACCGCCGGGAAGGTCCCGCCGAGCACGCCGACGTGCTTGGCCAGGTCGACCGCGCCGAACGCCTCGGTGTCGAGCGGTTCGAACGTCCAGGTGCTCGCCGTCGTCCAGTCGAGCGGGACACCGACGCCCGGCACGCGGTCCGGCCAGGCGAGGCCCAGCGCGATCGGCAGCCGCATGTCCGGCGGCGACGCCTGGGCGATCGTCGAGCCGTCGACGAACTCGACCATCGAGTGCACGATCGACTGGGCGTGCACGGTGACGTCGATGCGGTCGTAGGGCACGTCGAACAACAGGTGCGCCTCGATGACCTCGAGCCCCTTGTTCACCAACGTGGCGGAGTTCGTCGTCACCACCAGGCCCATGTCCCACGTGGGGTGGGCCAGCGCCTGCGCCGGGGTGACGTCACGCAGGCGCTCCCGCGAGCGTCCGCGGAACGGACCCCCGCTGGCCGTGAGCACCAGGCGGCGGACCTCGGTGTCCGAGCCGGAGCGCAGCGCCTGCGCGATCGCGGAGTGCTCGCTGTCGACGGGCACGATCTGCCCGGGACGCGCGGCGGCCTGCACGAGCGGACCGCCGACGATCAGGCTCTCCTTGTTCGCCAGGGCGAGCGTCGCACCGGTCTCCAGCGCGGCGAGCGTCGGGCCGAGGCCGACGGAGCCGGTGATGCCGTTGAGCACGACGTCAGCGTCGACGTTCCGCACCAACCGCTCGGCGTCCGTCGCGCCGAAGGCGGTGTCGCGGACCCCGAACCGGGCCGCCTGCTCCGCGACGAGGTCACGGTTCGTGCCGGCGGTCAGCCCGACGACCTCGAAGCGGTCGGGGTTCCGCGCGACGACGTCGAGGGCCTGCGTGCCGATCGAGCCCGTGCTGCCGAGGACGACGATGCGACGCCGGGTCGGCACGGTGGCACCGTCGGTCCCTGCTCCCGCGGTCGTCGGCACGGGTCAGCCCTTGGCGAGGACGTCGACGACGAAGACGAGGGAGGCGTCCTTCGGGATGCCCGAGCCCTCCGGCGGGTTCGAGCCGTAGGCGTCCTCGGGTGTGGTCACGATGAGGACCTGGGACCCGACCTTCTGTCCGACGAGTCCGGTCACGAAGCCCTTGATGAGCGAGCCCTCGGAGACGGTGAAGGTGGTCGGCGCGCCCTTCGACCACGAGGAGTCGAACTCCTTGCCGTCCGCCAGGGTCACGCCCTTGTACTGCACGAGCGCGGTGTCACCGTTCTCGATCGTCGCGCCGTCGCCCTGCTTGAGGACCTCGACCTCGGTCTTCGACGGGGCCGTCGCACCGGACGGGATCGTGATCTCCGGCTCGCCGCTCGCCTTGTCCTCGACCGAGGGCAGCGACGGGTCCTGCGTCTGCGGCGCGCCGGTCGCCTTCGTCGGGGTCTGCGCGACGACGTCCGCCACGACGACGATCTCGCCGCCGGTGTTGAAGCCGAGTGCCGACGACTCGCCGACCACCGCGACCCGGTCCCCGACCTTCGTGCAGGCGAGCAGGGCGCCGAAGCCGGTCCCGCCGACGGAGAGCACCTGCGGGTTGCCCTGGTCGAACCCGACCGCGCCGAGCTTCGACGCGTCCGACGCCTTGTACACGGCGTAGGACACCTGGGCGAACTCGCCGTCCTTCAGCGCCTTGCCCGAGCCCTTCACCACCGTGGTGGCCTGCGGTGCCTTCGCGCTGAGGCCCTTGTCGAAGGTGACCTTCGGCGCCTCCGACCCGGCGACCGCGCCGGTGACCTCGATGCTCTTCGACGCCGGACCCGACTCCGGGCACGACGAGATGGGCGTCGCCGTGGCGCTGGACGACGCGCTCGGCGAGGCCGAGGCGTCACCCGAGCCGTTCCCGGAGCAGGCGGCGAGTCCCAGCACGACGGCGGGGACGATGGCGATCGGGAGCAGACGGAGACGCTTCACGGGGACCTATCCTGCCGCACGCACCTTGGTGACCGGCGTGTGGTGGACGGGGAACGCCACCGAACGAGCGATGAAGCACAGCCGGTTCGCCTCGGCGTGGGCGGCCTCGGCATCCGCGACACGGTCGGCCTCGAGCACCGTGACGACGGGGTGGAGGGTGACCTCCGTGACCTCGCCGGTACCGTCGCGGTGCACGTCGAGCGACGCCGTCGCCGTGTCCTCGTAGTCGACCACGGTGAAGCCGCGCTGCACCGCGACGTACAGGTAGCTCATCATGTGGCACTGCGCGAGGGCGCCGAGGAGCATCTCCTCTGGGTTCCACCGGTCGCGGTCACCGCGGAAGGCCGGGTCGGCCGACCCCGCGATGGCGTGCTTGCCCGGCGCGGTGACGTCGTGGTCGCGGCCGTAGTCCCGGTAGCCGCTGGTGCCGGTCCCCCGGTCGCCGGTCCAGCGGACGGAGACCTCGTAGGTGTGGTCGGTCACGGTGCGCTCCTTCGTGCTGGGTGCTCGGTGCGTCGTGCGCCGTGGACGGGGTGCGGCCCGCCCGCTCGCTACGATGACGACATGACGGTGAGCCACGACGTCCGCACAGACCGCCATCCTCTCACCGCCGAGGGCTCCGTCGAGCTCGCGGTGCTCGACCGGAACGGCTTCGACGAGAGCCGCCACGTCGGCGCCGGCGTGGTCGTGGCGGCCGACGGGACCGTGCTCGACGCCGTCGGCGACGTGGGCGCCAGCATCTACCCGCGCTCGACCATGAAACCGTTCCAGGCCCTGGCGATCCGTCGTGCCGGCGCGGTGTTCAGCGACGAGGAACTCGTCCTCACGACGGCCAGCCACGCCGGCACCGCGCCGCACCAGGCCCTGGCGCTGCACATGCTCGAGTCCTTCGACCACGTCGAGTCCGACCTCGGCTGCCCGCCCGACCTGCCCTTCGACCGCGCCACCGCACGCACGATGGACGGGCCGCGTCGCCTCGCGATGAACTGCTCGGGCAAGCACGCCGCGATGCTCGCCGCGTGCCGGGTGAACGGTTGGGACGAGGCGACCTACCTCGACGTGACGCACCCCCTGCAGCAGCGCGTCCGCGAGACGGTCGAGGAGTACACGGGCGAGACCGTCGACGTCGTCGGCACGGACGGCTGCGGGGCGCCCGTCTTCCCGTTGACGCTGCGCGGACTCGCTCGCGGGTTCGCCGGCGTCGTCGCACGGTCGGACGCGGACTCCGCAGCGCTCGTCGACGCGGTGCTCGACCACCCCTGGGCCATCGACGGCGTGGGGCGTGCGAACACCGTGACGATCGAACGGCTGCGGGTGCTCGCGAAGTTCGGGGCCGAGGGCGTCATGGTGATGGGTCTGCCCGGAGGTGCGGCGGTCGCCGTGAAGACGCTCGACGGCTCGCAGCGCGCCGGGACGCTCGCGGCCCTCACGCTGCTGGAGCGGAACGGGCTCGTGGACGCCGCCGGGGTCGAGGACGTGCTGACCGCTACGGGCGAGCAGGTGCTCGGGGGTGGCGTGCCGGTGGGTGCCGTCCGCGCGGGGTCCGGGCTGCGCTGAGGCGAGCCCGCCGCCGACGGGTGCGGCGCCGTCGTCCTGCGACGGGCAGGGCGTCGTCGTCCTCCGCCGTCATCCCGGGATGAGCGCGGCGACGGGGTCCCCGGCCAGCAGCGGCAGGACCGGCTCGACGGGCACAGGGGCTTGGTCGCCGTCCCGCCAGACACGGCAGCCGTGGCGTGTGACCTCGAGCACGTGGTCCCGCCGCCGTGGGAGCATGCGGACCCCGGGTACGAGCACCACCGTCGCCCACACCCGTCCCCGCTCGTCGACGCGCGCTGCGACGGCCGTGCCGGTCGGCGTCGGACGGACGCCGGGAGGCGCACCGGGCGCCGGGCCGTCGTCACCGACGACCCGGACGTCCGAGCCTGCGTCGTGATCCGCACCAGCTGGCCCGGCACTGAGCCCGGTGAGCTGCGCATCGAGCGCGTCGAACACCGCACGCGCGTACGCCCCGGCACCGAGGACGACGACGTGGCAGGGAGCGGACGGCCCGACCTCGACGCGCTCCGGTCGTCCGTCGGGCCGTCGGCCGAGCACCAGGATGCCGCCGGCGCCGGCGCCGGTGCCGGTGCCGGTACCGGTCCTCGTTCGGCTGCGCGGCGTCGGCGGAGGGTCGTCGTCGGTCGGCCGCTCGCCGGTCGCGGCTGCCGGCACGCCGCCGGGGACACCCGACGCGACGACCGGATCCGTCGGCAGGGTGACGACGACCTGGGGCGGCGCTCGACGCCCGGAAGCCCGATCCGTCAGCACGTCGAGCACCGCGCACGACGCCGCTGCCGCGAGCAGGACCGCCCGGGCCGGACCGGGGAGGTCAGCGAGGACCCCGACGAGCACGAGCACCACGGCCGGGCCGACCAGGCACCAGCGGGCGACGAGCGGAGACATGCCGAGAGCCAACCAGCCCCTCGCGTCCGGACTCGGACGCGAGGGGCTGCTTGTGGGCACTTCTTGCCGAACGCGTGGTTGTGGAGGAACACGCGCCGGGTGCTCGCTACTGCACGAGGAAGAACTGCTCTCCGATGTCGACCCGCGCGCCGCGCTCCACCCGGTAGCGACGCCCGGGCTCGCAGCGCCGGATGCTCCCGTCGATGTGGCGGATGACCGTGCCGTTGCCCGAGTGCCGGTCGGACACCCAGAGGTCGTCGCCGTCACGCCCGAGCTCGAGGTGCGTCTTGGACACCGACTTGCCGGGGTCGTGCACCGTGAGCAGGTCGTCGAAGCGCTCCGCCGGTTGCGGTCGTGGCAGGCGTCCGAGCAGGCCCGTGCCGTGCACGGCGGTGCGCTCCCCGGTGCTGAAGTGCAGCACGAAGGGCGCGGTCGACTGGGTCTTCACGACGATGCGCGTCTCCTCGACGTCCTCGTCGGGTCCGGGGTCGCCGCTCGACGGCACCTCGGCACCGCCGACCGGTGGGAGGACCGGGCCGGTCGCGCCGGGGATCGGCGGCAGGGGTGCGGCCGTTGGGACCATCGGCAGGTCGGGGGTGGTGGTGGCCTGCGCCGAGGACGGGACGGTCGGGGAGGCGGGAGCGGGTGGGATCGCTCCTCGGCCACTCGCCGCACCGGACGTACCGCCGTCGGACGGTGTGGCGACGACCCGGTCGTCGTCGGCTCGGTCGTCGTCGTCGGCTCGCTCGCCGACGCTGCGGTCGCCGTCGACGCGGCCGTCGTCGGTTCGGTCGTCGTCGGGGGCTGCGGCGGGGAGTTCGTCGTCAGGGTCGGTCTGCACGGCGCCGTCGGCGTCGTCTTCGTTGCCGTCGTCGTCGCCCGAGGGCTCGTCGCCCGGACGGATCTCGTCGTCGGCGGCCCAGTCGGGTCGCGTCATCGGCAGCGGAACGACCGGACCCGTGAAGGCCGCCGTCACGGTCGGCCGGACCGCACCGCACTCCGCGCAGAAGATGTCGTCGGGCTCGAGGGTGTGCCCGCACACCGGGCAGGTCGCCGGTCCGTTGCCCGGTGCGATCAGCGGGGTCGGCGCGGGACGACGGTCGATCAGTGGCTCGACCACCGCGGTGTCACCGGCGCGGGGCTGCTGGTCGGTCGACGGTGCATCGTGCTGGTCGTCGACCGGCGGCTCGGCGGCAGCAGGCCCACGGCCGACCCACCAGGACGGTCGCGACGGGGGCGTCGCCGCCGGCTGCTGCGCGACGGGCGGGGACCACACCGGGGCCGCGGGCGGCTCGGGGGCCACCGGAGGCGTCGCGGCGCTCGGCGCGGTACGGGTGCGTTCGGCGTCGGCGGCGTCGTCACCCGAGGTGGCGTGGTCAGCCGACGTGACGTGCTCGGCCGAGCGGTCCTGGTCAGCCGATGCACTCCGGTCCGGGGACGACGGGTAGGCGTCGGGGTCGAGGGGCGGTTCCGCCTCCGGTGCACCCACACGCAGGTCGGCTGGCACGGACCCCGTCGGCGTGGACCCCGCGGGCCAGGACCCGTGGGTGGCGGTAGCGAGCGGATCACCGGGAGCCGAGGGAGCACCGTGAGCGGACCGGGCACCCGGAGCAGGCTCGGCACCCGGAGCAGGCTCGGCACCCGGAGCAGGCTGTGCGGCGGGAGCGGGCGGTGCCGCTGGGCGGTCGGACACGGGTA
>NZ_RBLU01000082.1 GCF_003989515.1 Curtobacterium sp. HSID17257 | reverse complement strand
CCTGGCCCGCGAGAACTGTCGCGCAGCCCGAGACTCGGCTGCGCACCTGCCGCGGGCCGCACCCGGGCACCGCCGCACCCCCGTGGGTACGGTGGCGCCATGAGCGACGAACGCATCGAGTCCCAGTGGTGGTTCAACGAGAAGACGCACGAGGTGGAGCAGGGCCCGCAATCGCCGCAGCGTGACCGGATCGGCCCGTTCGACACGCGTGAGGAAGCGCAACACGCCCTGGACCGCATCAAGGCGAACAACGAGCGCTGGGACGACGAGGACCAATAGGCTGGAGGCCCCAGCAGCACCACGGAAAGGGCGTCCATGGACAAGCAGACGGACTTCGTGCTCCGCACCATCGAGGAGCGGGGCATCAAGTTCATCCGACTCTGGTTCACCGACGTCATCGGCACGCTCAAGTCCGTCGCGATCGCCCCGGCCGAGGTCGAGGGTGCGTTCGCGGAGGGCATCGGGTTCGACGGTTCCGCGATCGAGGGCCTGACGCGGTCCTACGAGGCCGACGTCCTGGCGCACCCGGACCCCTCGACGTTCCAGATCCTGCCGTGGCGGGGCGAGGTCGACCCGACCGCGCGGATGTTCTGCGACATCACGACGCCCGACGGTCAGCCGGCGGTGGCCGACCCGCGCAACGTGCTGAAGCGGACGCTGGCGAAGGCGAGCGACCGCGGGTTCACGTTCTACACGCACCCCGAGATCGAGTTCTACCTGCTGAAGAGCCGCGACTGGGCGGACGGCGGCCCGCAGCCCGTCGACCAGGCCGGCTACTTCGACAACGTCCCCGGCGGCAGCGCCCACGACTTCCGCCGCCGCTCGGTGCGGATGCTCGAGGACCTCGGCATCTCGGTGGAGTTCTCCCACCACGAGGCCGGGCCGGGGCAGAACGAGATCGACCTCCGCTACGCCGACGCGCTGACGATGGCGGACAACATCATGACCTTCCGCACGGTGGTGAAGGAGGTCGCGATCGAGCAGGGCGTCTACGCGACGTTCATGCCGAAGCCGCTGTCGGGTCAGCCGGGCTCGGGCATGCACACGCACGTCTCGCTCTTCGAAGGCGACCAGAACGCCTTCTACGAGGCCGGTGGCGAGTACCAGCTGTCCCAGACGGCCAAGCACTTCATCGCGGGCGTGCTGCAGCACGCGCCGGAGATCACCGCGGTGACGAACCAGTTCGTCAACTCGTACAAGCGCCTGTGGGGCGGTGACGAGGCCCCGTCCTTCGTGACCTGGGGACACAACAACCGTTCGGCGCTCGTCCGCGTGCCGCTGTACAAGCCGAACAAGGGCCAGTCCGCCCGCGTCGAGTACCGCGGCATCGACTCCGCCGCGAATCCGTACCTGGCGTACTCGCTGCTCCTCGCGGCGGGCCTCAAGGGCATCGACGAGGGCTACGAGCTCCCGCCGGAGGCCGAGGACAACGTCTGGAGCCTGTCCGACGCCGAGCGCAAGGCCCTCGGCTACAAGCAGCTCCCGGCCAGCCTCGACCACGCGCTCGGTCTGATGGAGGACTCGGAGCTCGTCGCCGAGACCCTGGGCGAGCAGGTCTTCAACTTCGTGCTGCTCAACAAGCGGCAGGAGTGGAAGGCCTACCGCGACCAGGTGACGCCGTTCGAGCTCCGCACCAACCTCGGCGCGCTCTAGCAGCCGCCGGGAGCGCCACGCATGACCGGTCGGACGAGGACGTCCCGTTCCGAGATGGCCCGCCTGGGCTTCGCGGAGCTGTCCGAGAGCCTGGAACGGATCGCCGGCCTGGAGGCGCGGTTCGGCCCCGACGTGCGGGTGCCGGTCACCGACGCCCCGGCGCTGTGGGAGTCCACGGCCGATCCCGACGGCGCGCTCCGGCTGCTCGAGCGGCTGCTCGAGCGTGCGCCGGACGAGCTCCGGCCGGTCCTGGCGGACACGGCTGCCACGGAGCGGCTCGTCCGACTGCTCGGTGCGTCGACGGGCCTCGGCGAGTTCCTGCACCGCCGGCCGACGGAGATCGCCCTGCTGCTCGAACCGGTCGCCGCGCCGTGGTCGCAGGAGGCGTACACGGCGTCGCTTGCCGAGGCGGTGGCCGACACGACCGGTGAGGACGCCCGGCTCCGGCTCCGCGTGCGCTACCGGCGGCACCTGGCGCAGATCGCCCTGTTCGACGTGCTGCACCCCGCCCCGACCGAGGTGTTCCCGGCCGTCGCCGCGGGGCTCGCCGACCTGGCGGGCGCGGCGCTCGAGGCGGCGGTCGCCGTCGCCCGACGCGAGGTCCCGTTCCCCGCCGCCGACGTCGAGGCCACCCCGCTCGCCGTGATCGGCATGGGGAAGGCCGGCGCCCGCGAGCTCAACTACGTCAGCGACGTCGACGTCATCTTCGTCACCGAGCCGACCCGCGACGACGATGCGGACACCGGCGTCGGCACCGACCGGGCCGTCCTCATCGCGACGCGCCTGGCCATCGCGGCGACGCACGCGATCACCGACCTCGCGGCCGAGCCCGCGCTGTGGGAGGTCGACGCGAACCTCCGGCCGGAGGGCAAGGACGGCGCGCTCGTCCGGACGCTCGACTCGCACGTGGCCTACTACGAGCGCTGGGCGAAGGGGTGGGAGTTCCAGGCGCTGCTCAAGGCGCGGCCGATCGCCGGCAGCCGAGACCTGGGGGAGCGGTACGCGGCCGCGGTCGCCCCCTTCGTGTGGAGTTCCGCCGGTCGGCCCGGGTTCGTCGAGTCGGTCCAACGGATGCGGGAGCGGGTCACCGACCACATCCCCGACGACGAGGTCGACCGGCAGATCAAGCTCGGACCCGGCGGCCTGCGCGACGTCGAGTTCACCGTGCAGCTGCTGCAGCTCGTGCACGGCCGCGACGACGAGTCCGTGCGGGTCCGCTCCACCCTCGAGGCGATGGACGCCCTGGCCGCCGCCGGGTACGTCGGCCGTCCCGAGGCGGCACGCTTCGGGCCCGACTACGCCCTGCTGCGCCTGCTCGAGCACCGCATCCAGCTCCGGCGGCTGCAGCGCACGCACCTGATGCCCGCGGACGAGGACGAGCTGCGGGTGCTCGCCCGGTCGACCGGTCTCGCGACCTCGGCCGCTGCGCTGGAGCAGCGGTGGCGTGGCGTGAAGCTCGAGGTCCGCGGGCTGCACGAGCGGCTGTTCTACCGTCCGCTGCTCTCCGCGGTCGCGGCGACCGACGGCGACATCGTGCTGACGAACGACCAGGCGGCGGACCGGCTCGGGGCGATCGGCTTCGCGGACCCGGCCGGCGCCCTCGGCCACATCCGTGCGCTGACCCAGGGCACGAGCCGACGTGCGGCCATCCAGCGGAACCTGCTGCCGGTGCTCCTGCGGTGGATGGCGGAGGGGCCGGCTCCGGACCGGGCGCTCCTGGCCTTCCGTCGCCTCAGCGACACCCTGGGGGAGTCGAGCTGGTTCCTCCGCATGCTCCGCGACTCGTCGGGCGCCGCGCACTCCCTGACGACCGTGTTGTCCGAGTCGGCGTTCCTCGCCGGTCTGCTCGAACGGTTCCCCGAGGCGGTCGCCTGGCTCGACGAGCCGGACGCGCTGCTCCGACCGAGGCCCCTCGCGTCGCTCCTCGCCGAGCACTCCGCGACGACCGCGCGCCACGGCGCCGACGTCGACGGCGCCGCCGCCCTCGTGCGGTCCGCCCGACGACGTGAGACCCTGCGGCTCGGCATGGCGGCCGTCCTCGGTCACCTGGACGTCGACGCGCTCGGCCCGGCGCTGTCCGACGTCACCGAGGCGACCCTCGCCGGTGCGCTCGCCCTCGCCCGACGGGACGCCCCGCCCGGGCTCGCGTTCGGCATCGTCGCGATGGGACGGTTCGGCGGTCGGGAGCTCGGCTTCGGGTCCGACGCCGACCTCCTCTACGTGTACCGGGCGTCCGGGGACCTCGCGCCGGAGCAGGCCTCGCGCGCCGCGCAGACGATCGTGCGCGAGCTGTCGCGGCTGACCGACGACGCGATCCACCCGTTCGAGCTCGACACCGACCTGCGGCCGGAGGGCAAGAACGGACCCGTCGTCCGCACGCTCGAGTCGTACGGCGCCTACTACGCCCGGTGGTCGCTGACGTGGGAGGCGCAGGCGCTCCTCCGGGCCCGCGGCGCCGTCGGCGACGACGCCCTGCTCCGCGACTTCGAGCACCTCGCCGACGGCACGCGGTACCCCGAGCGCATCGACGAGCAGGCGGTCCGCGAGGTCCGGCGCATCAAGGCTCGGGTCGAGTCCGAGCGGCTGCCGCGCGGGGCGGACCCGGCGCGGCACCTCAAGCTCGGCCGCGGGTCGCTCAGCGACGTGGAGTGGTTCGTCCAGCTGCTGCAACTGCAGCACGCGACGACCGTGCCGGGGCTGCGGACGACGTCGACGCTCGAGGCCCTCGACGCCGCCACCGCCGCCGGGCTCGTCGCACCGGAGGACGCCGAACGCCTCGGTGCCGCCTGGCGCTTCGCCTCCCGCACCCGGAGTGCGCTCGTGCTCTGGTCGGGGAAGACCACCGACGTGCTGCCCGTCGACCGCGTGCAGCTCGAGGGGATCGCGCGGCTGATGGAGTACCCGCCGGGCTCGGCGTCGCGGCTCGAGGACGACTACCTCGGGGTCACCCGACGCGCTCGCCAGGTGTTCGAGCGGGAGTTCTACGGCGCCTGAGCGCCCCACGACACGCCCGAGACGACGTCGGCCGCGGAACGTGACGTGTCGTCGATGATGAAATCTCCGCGTCGCGCGGTGTCCCCCGGGGGCAGGTGTGCTGTACCCCGCGACGATCGATCCGCCGGGTCGTGACCGGACCGTGATCGACAGTCGACGAGGTCGTGGCGAGCCGAGATGACCAGGTGACCCCTGAACAGGGGTAAGGGGTGTCTGATCTGGGGTTCCCCTGAGAACCGCTTCGCGCCTCCCGGCCGGTCGACGCTCGGTGTTGCGTGCTGCAGGACGGTGGACCGGTCCACCTTCCTGCTGTCAGCAGCAGTGCGGACAACGGCGTCACCGCGTGAGGGGGACCGAGTTGTACCCCGTCACGTGCTGGAAACACCCCCGGACAGGGGTCGCGTTGCGGCGACACCCAGCTTCTGTCTCAATGGGCTCACCCGAACCGCCCACGGTTCCTCGATGAAGCGGAATCCCCACCTCGAACGTTGAAGCAGGGATCGATGTTCACCTTCATTCTGCAGATCCGGCAGATGGTCGACGGGCACCCCGAGTTCTACCTGTTCGCCGTGTACTCCGCGGTGATCTGGTTGCTCTGGCTGCTCAAGGTCGTCCTGTCCGCCCGCTACCGCCCCTTCACCGGCACCTACACCGGCACCACCAGCGTGGTCGTCCCCGTCGTCGACGAGCCGATCGACCTCTTCCGCGACGTGATCGGCCGCATGGTCGAACAGGGTCCCGGCGAGATCATCGTCGTGATCAACGGCGCGAGGAACGAGGCGCTGGAGCAGGTGTGCGACGAGTTCGCCCCGCTCGTCCGCTGGACCCACACGCCCATCCCGGGCAAGCGCAACGCCGTCAAGGTCGGCACCGAGATGTCCACCGGTGACATCACCGTGCTCGTCGACTCCGACACGGTGTGGACGCCCGGCACCCTCGACGAGCTGCTCAAGCCCTTCGCCGACGAGTCCGTCGGCGGGGTCACCACCCGCCAGCGCATCCTCGAGCCGACCCGCTCGTGGATCACCCGCTGGGCCGACTGGCTCGAGAACTCGCGGGCGCTCTACTCGATGCCGGCGCAGAGCGTGCTCGGCCAGATCGGGTGCCTCCCGGGCCGGACGATCGCGTTCCGCCGGAACATCCTCGTCCGGGTCATGGACCGGTTCATGCACGAGAAGTTCATGGGGGTGTTCCTCGAGGTGTCCGACGACCGGACCCTGACGAACCTGACCCTCAAGGAGGGCTACCGGACCGTGTACCAGTACACGTCGCTGGTCTACACGGACGCTCCGCTGCAGGTGAAGAAGCTGTTCAAGCAGCAGCTCCGCTGGGCGCGCGGCTCGCAGTACAACACGCTGCGGATGCTGCCGTGGATGCTCGGGCACGCGCCGATCCTGGCGGTCTTCTTCCTGACCGACATCATCCTGCCGTTCATGCTCTTCGGTGTGATCGCCGGCTGGATCTACCGCGCCGTGACCGGGCAGGGCGAGAACCTGTACCAGGGCATCCTGCAGCAGTACGGCTTCTCGACGGGGTTCGTCTACGTCGCCGGACTCATGGTCGTGTCGAGCGTGCTGAGCATGGCGATCCGACAGATGCGGCACCTCGCCGAGAAGCCGAGCGACTTCTTCCGCCTGCCGATGTTCATCATCGTGTCGACGTTCTTCCTCATGCCGATCCGCCTCATCGGCTTCTTCCGACTGGCGCACGCGTCCGGCTGGGGGACCCGCGCCGGAGCCTACGCCGGCGGGCCGATGGAGGAGGACCCGGCGGACGCCGTCCAGCCGAACGCACTCGGGGCACCGCCGGTCAGTCCGGTCGACGCCGGGCTGCCGCCGGTGGACCGCACCGACGTCGTCCGCTCGCGTGTGGAGGCGGACGCCGCCCGCTCGCGCGTCGGCGGCGACGACCAGGCCGCGGCCGACCGCGCGTTCGACGAGCTCTTCGGGGCCGACGTCACGACGAACTCGACCGCGACGGTGCTCGCCACGCGACGGTCGGCGGCCGTGGCGGCGTCGGCGCCCGCTCGTCCGGCGGTCACCAAGGCCCGTCGTGTCAATCCCTACGCGGCGATCCCGTACCTGATCGGGTTCGCGGTCTTCGCACTGGAGGCGTTCCTCATTGTCTGACCTCATCCGTTCCACCAGCACGTGGTGGGCACAGTCCAGCAAGCACGCTCGCCGTACCGCCATCGGCACGGCCGCGATCGTCCTGGTGCTCGGCCTGATCACGTGGACCGTCTGGGTCTCGCCGGCCGGCCCCGTGTCGAGTGCCGTGCAGACCGCCCTCGGCGTCACCCCGCCGAAGGCGAAGCAGCCCACCGCCGCCGAGCTCAGTGCGAAGCTCGACGCCGCGCAGCGGACCATCTGGCAGCTCGAGGGCAAGCTCGACTCGTCGGGAGCCCAGGCCGGTTCCCGGGCCGAGGAGATCACCCGCCTCAAGGCGCAGATCGCCTCGCTGCAGTCCGACCTCGGTGCGGCGACGAGCGGCGGGAAGGCGTCGGCAGCCGGGTCGGGCTCGGGCGGGGGCGCTGCCGGCTCCTCCTCCGCCGGGAAGGGCTCGGGCGGGGGCGCCGCGGGGAACCCCGCCGGTGGTGCCGGCGGGAGCTCCGGCTCCGGCGCGTCCGGCGGGACCGGTGGGAACGCCGGCACCTCGAAGGACCCGGTCGCGTCCGAGCCGATCACGACCCCGACCAAGGCACAGATCCTCGGCCAGCAGTCCCGCTGGTACGGGCTCTACACGACGCAGTCCCCGTTCAACTGGGCAGAGTACGACCGCGTCACGCAGGAGGTCGGCCGTGCCACGAACATGGTGGGGTACTTCCAGGGCTTCGACCAGGACTTCAACGCGAGCGCCGTCCAGCGGTCGTGGGCGAACGGCCGCCTGCCGATGATGACGTGGGAGACCGTTCCCGCGAAGACCGGCAACGACCAGCCGTACGTCGAGGGCTACACGAACCAGGACATCGTCTCCGGGAAGTTCGACGACTACCTCGCGTCCTACGCGTCGGCGCTGAAGGCGAACGGCATGCCCGTCGTCATCCGCCTCGACCACGAGATGAACGGCCAGTGGTACAACTGGTCCGAGGGGTCGAAGCAGCAGAACGCGCCGGGCTCGTACGTCGCGATGTGGAAGCACGTGCACGACGTCTTCCAGGCCAACGGGGCGAACGACTACGTCATCTGGAACTGGTCGCCGTCGCGCATCGATAAGCTCGGCAACGCGACGTACCAGACGCTCGACTACATGCGGCAGTACTACCCGGGCGCGGACTACGTCGACTGGGTCGGCATGAGCGGCTACTACCGCACGGCCACCGAGCAGCCCACGTTCCAGAACACCTTCGGCGCCACCCTCGCGCAGATCCGTCAGGTCGCTCCCGGCAAGCACATCTTGCTGAACGAGATCGGCGCGACCGAGACCGGGGGCACCGTCTCGGACAGCCAGAAGTCGCAGTGGATCGCCTCGCTCTTCGACGCCCTCGCCGATCCCGCCAACCGCGACGTCATCGGCTTCGCGTACTTCAGCCAGGTGGCCACCACCATCGTGGACGGCACCCGCACCACCAATGACTGGCGCCTCGACTCCCGCGCCGACAGCCTGGCGACCTTCGCCGAGGGCATCGCCCGCACCGACACCGACTACGACCTGCAGGAGGTCAAGCAGTGACCGCTCAGAAGAAGACCGATGCCGCCGACGTGCGGCCGGCTCCCGTCATCAGCGTCATCGGCACCGGGTACCTCGGCGCCACCCACGCGGCCGCCATGGCCGAGATGGGCTTCGAGACCATCGGCGTGGACGTCGACCCCGCGAAGCTCGCCGCCCTGTCCGCCGGCGAGGTGCCGTTCTACGAGCCCGGCCTGCCCGAACTCATCACGAAGCACGTCGCCACCGGGAAGCTCCGCTTCACGGCCGACCTCGCCGAGGCCGTCGCCGCGGCGGACGTCCACTTCGTGTGCGTCGGCACGCCGCAGAAGGCCGGGTCGCACGCTGCGAACCTGACCTACGTCGAGGCCGCGACCCGCGGGGTCGCCGAGCACCTCACCCACCCCGGGCTCATCGTCGGCAAGTCCACCGTGCCCGTGGGGACCGCCGAGCGGCTGCGCGGTATCGTCCGCGAGTTCAGCCCCGCCGGCATCCAGGCCGAACTCGTCTGGAACCCGGAGTTCCTCCGCGAGGGCAAGGCCGTCGACGACACCCTCCACCCGGACCGACTGGTCTGGGGCGGCGCCTCGGCCGCGGCGGACGCCGTGATCCGTGAGGTCTACGCCGCACCGATCGCCGAGGGCACCCCGGTCGTCTCGACCGACCTCGCGACCGCCGAGCTCGTGAAGGTCAGCGCGAACGCGTTCCTGGCGACGAAGATCTCGTTCATCAACGCGATCTCCGAGATGTGCGCGATCACCGGAGCCGACGTCACGACGCTCGCCGACGCCCTCGGGCACGACGTCCGCATCGGCAGGAAGTTCCTGAACGCCGGTCTCGGCTTCGGAGGCGGCTGCCTGCCGAAGGACATCCGCGCGCTCATGCACCGCGCGAACGAGATCGGCGCCGGTCGGGTCGTCGGGCTCATGCAGCAGGTCGACGAGATCAACATGGGGCAGCGCGAGCGGGTGATCGACATGACGATCGAGGCGCTCGGGGGCTCGGTGCTGAACCGCCGCGTGGCCGTGGTCGGCGCCGCGTTCAAGCCGCTCACCGACGACGTCCGTGACTCCCCGGCGCTCAACGTGGCGGCCGCGCTGCACCTCCGGGGCGCGCAGGTCACGCTGTGGGACCCGGAGGCGAACGAGACCGCCCGGCGGTCCTTCCCGACGCTGTCGTACGCCGCCACGAAGGAGGACGCCGTCGAGGGTGCCGACGTCGTGCTCGTCCTGACCGAGTGGGACGAGGTCGTGCAGGCGTCACCCGTGGCACTCGGATTGCTCGTCGGACGTCGCGTCGTCATCGACGCGCGCAACTGCCTCCCGGTCGCCGACTGGGTCGAGGCGGGGTGGTCCGTCCGTTCCCTGGGGCGGCCCACGCCGGTCACGGGTGCACCCGTGAGCGTGGCGGCGGGGGCGAACGACGTGCTGGCCACAGGGCGGTAGTCGTCACCGCCAGGAGCGGGGTCCGTGCCGGGGCGGCGCGGGCCCCGCTCTCGCGTGCCAGGGGCAGCCTGACCGTTCCGGGCGTACCTGGTTGTTCCGGGCGTACCTGGTGCTGCGGTCCGACCAGGTACGCCCGTTCCCGCTTGCCATCCTCACTGTGATGGGAAGGAACGGGCGGGTAGTGGCGCGACGGTCTGGAGGCCCGGTGCCGGTACGCCGAATCGGCACCGGGCCTCCAGGCGGTCCCGTCCACTGCCCGTGCGCCGTCGCGGACACGGCCGCGCGCCTCCCCGCCGATGACTCCGCGAAGGCGACAGTGCACCGCGAACGGTTCGCCGAACGCTGTCGCCTCAGCGGAGCACTCGCGCTCCCAGCGCGCACCGCGCGCGCAGAAGGGTCCCGCACCGTGTGGTGCGGGACCCTTCCGAGGTGAGCGAGGGTCAGACGCCGAAGTACAGCTCGTACTCGAACGGGTGCGGACGCTGCGCGAGCGGGAGGATCTCGTTCTCACGCTTGTAGTCGATCCACGTCTGGATGAGGTCCTCGGTGAAGACGTTGCCCTTCGTGAGGAACTCGTGGTCCGCCTCGAGCGCGTCGAGCGCCTCGTCGAGGGAGCCCGGCACCTGCGGGATGCCCTTGGCCTCCTCCGGGGGGAGCTCGTAGAGGTCCTTGTCGACCGGCTCGTGCGGCTCGATGCGGTTCTGGATGCCGTCGAGGCCCGCCATCAGCTGCGCGGCGAACGCGAGGTACGGGTTCCCCGAAGCGTCCGGCGCGCGGAACTCGATGCGCTTCGCCTTCGGGTTCGTGCCGGTGATCGGGATGCGGATCGCGGCGGAGCGGTTGCCGGCCGAGTAGACCAGGTTGACCGGAGCCTCGAAGCCCTTGACCAGGCGGTGGTACGAGTTGATCGACGGGTTCGTGAACGCGAGCAGCGCCGGGGCGTGCTTCAGGATGCCGCCGATGTACCAACGAGCGAGGTCGGAGAGGCCGCCGTAGCCGTTCTCGTCGTAGAAGAGCGGCTTGCCGTCCGACCAGAGCGACTGGTGGGTGTGCATGCCCGAGCCGTTGTCACCGAAGAGCGGCTTCGGCATGAACGTGGCGACCTTGCCCCACTGGTCGGCCGTGTTCTTGACGATGTACTTGAACTTCAGGATGTCGTCCGCGGCGTGGACCATCGTGTCGAACTTGTAGTTGATCTCCTGCTGGCCGCCGGTGCCCACCTCGTGGTGCGAGCGCTCGAGCTCGAAGCCCGCCTCGATCAGCTTGAGGGTGATGTCGTCGCGCAGGTCCGCCGTCTTGTCGACGGGGGAGACCGGGAAGTAGCCGCCCTTGTACGGGGTCTTGTTCGCGAGGTTGCCGCCCTCTTCCTCGCGACCGGTGTTCCAGGCGCCCTCTTCCGAGTCGACCGAGTAGAACGACTTGTTCTGGGTGACGGAGTAGCGGACGTCGTCGAAGATGTAGAACTCGGCCTCGGGGGCGAAGAACGCGGTGTCCGCGATGCCCGTCGACGCGAGGTACTTCTCGGCCTTCTTCGCGACCTGGCGCGGGTCGCGGCCGTAGATCTCGCCGTTCCGCGGGTTGTAGATGTCGAAGATCATGATCAGCGTGCGCTCGGCGCGGAACTGGTCGATGTACGCCGTCGTCACGTCCGGGATGAGCTGCATGTCCGACTCGTGGATCGACGCGAAGCCGCGGATCGAGGAGCCGTCGAAGAGCTGTCCGACCGAGAAGAAGTCCTCGTCGACCGTCGACGCCGGGATGTTGAAGTGCTGCTGGACACCGGGCAGGTCCGTGAAGCGGATGTCGAGGAACTTGACGTCCGTGTCCTTGATGAAGGCGAGCACCTCGGAGGAATCGCTGAACATGTGTGTCGATCTCCTGGGGGGTAGGTGATGTCGGAGGTGCCGCGGGTGCACCCTCCGACGAGGCTATTGACACCGGGTTTCCCGGACATGACTGCATTGTTTCGTGCGTGTTACGGGCACGGAGTCGCCTACCCTTGAGGCATGGCCCGCAGCACCACCCCGCCCTCGGCGTCCTCGGCACACCCCGGTGGGGAGCACCCGGACGGCTGGCCGGGCAAGGACCTCGGGCTCCCGGAGGACGGTCCGCGCAGTGTCGGCCGCATCGGTCGTCGCGTGGTCGGACTGCTCATCGACGGCATCCTCGCCGACCTCGTCGCCTACGTCACGGGCGTGTGGTCGCCGCTCGAGGGGTCCGGCGACATCGCGCACACCTGGATCCAGCTCGCGATCTTCGCCGCGCTGCAGGTCCTGTTCATCTGCACGCTCTCCGGGTCCTTCGGGCACGTCTGCGTGGGGCTCCGGGTCGTCCCGATCCGCGGCGGCTACGTCGGGGTGTGGCGACCGATCGTCCGGACGGTGCTGCTCTGCCTGGTCGTCCCGGCGCTCATCATCGACCGCGACAGCCGTGGCGCGCACGACCGCATCGCCGGGACGGTGCTCGTCCGGCGCTGACCCAGCAGGAGGGGCGCGCGGCGGGAAGGGTTCGTGGCGGGGCGCGAGCGGCCGGCGCGGCAGCGGCATCGGTCACGCGCGTCGTTCGACGTCGCACCGGTCGATCGAGGCATGTGATGTCGGACGATGCACGCGTACGACTGCGCGCTGCACCCAGGAGTCCCGAACGCGACGATGCCCCCGACCTGGCACGGTCGGGGCGTCGTCGTGACGTCGTGCGGGACGGTCAGCGCGGCCGTCCGGCACGAGCCCGCATCGGGTCCATGCCCTTCGGGATCGCGGCCGCCGGGCTGTGCGTGAGGGAGTCGAGCCGGTTCGCGACCGCCAGGACCTCGTTGCGGTTCAGCGCCTTCTTGTACTTGTTCATCGCCCGCGGCAGCTTGTGCAGCGTCACGCCGTCCTCGTCGTCGTCGACGTGGACCACGTGCACGGGGACGTTCGGGACGATGCGCTGGACCTTGCGGCGCTCCTCGTCCACCTGACGCTTGAGGTTGCCGCGCTGCCCCTCGGTGATCAGGACGACGCCGGGGGTGCCGACCGCGCGGTAGACGGCAGCCTGCGACCGGCCGTGCACGGCGACGGGCATCTCGCTCGAACGCCACTGGCGACGCAGGGAGTTCGAGAGCACCGCACCGACGGCACCGGGCTGGCCTGCGATCTGCGAGTACGCGGCGCGCTCCGCGAGACGACCGAGGACGATGAGGAAGAGCAGCACACCGAGCAGCACACCGGCGACGATCCACAGCGTGATCGCGAGCCAGTTCTGCCCCGGCAGGAGCAGCGCGAGCAGCACGCCCGCCACGACAGGGCCGACGAACGCCAGCAGGAACCACCAGACGGACTTCGGGTCGGCCCGACGGGTCATCGTGAAGACCTGGTACATCTGCTTGAGACGACCCGGCTCCTTCGCCGTCGTTGCTTGGGGAGTGCTGCGTGCCATGCGACCAGGATACGGCCTCGACCATCGCTCGTGGACCGCTGGGCACCAGGCTGTGGGCGAACGCCGCCGTCCACAGACCCTCGTCCCCGGCCTGGAGGCCCGCCCCGCCTCCGCGATGCTCGTCACCGTGACGACGACAGCAGACAGCATCCGGTGGTGCGGCACCCGTGACCCGGTCGCGTTCTCGAGGTGGGTCGCGGACCGCGCCGCGGGCGTCGGTCCGCACCTCGTGCCGGTGACCCGCGTCGGCAGGTGCCCGCGCGGGCACCTCGCGGCCGAGGTCCTGCACCCGAGCGCGCGGCCCCTCGAGGACGCCCTCGATGCGCTCGGCGTCCCGACCGAGGGCGTCGCGGTCACCCTCACGGTGCCCCTCCTCGAACTCGCGGCACGGGCACGATCCGGCGCCGTCGAACTGGGCGTCGTGTCCTTCGACGCCGTCCGTGTCGACGACGCCGGAGCGATCATCGTGGCCGACGACCCGCCAGGGGCAACGCCGGTCTGCACGGGATCAGCGCCACCTGGGCCAGAGCCACCGCAGCCAGTGCCACCGCAGCCAGCGCCACCGGCCGGTCGTCCGGGATCGCGGTTGCCCCCACTCCCGCCGCCCGTCGACCTCGACGGCGCCGGTCAGCTCGTCACCGCCGCCCGAGCGGTGTGGGACCGCGTGGACGCTCGGTCCGGGGCACGCCACACCCTCGACCCCGTCCTCGATGCTGCTCGCAGCGGGGACGCCGGAACGATCGCCGAGGCGCTCGACCTCGTCGTCGGAGCCGCCCCGCCGAGGCCCGTGCGGTGGAGCAGACCCGCCTCCGTGTTCCTCGACGAGGAACCCGGCGCAGCCCGGCCCACGTCGATCGACGCCGGGGACGTCGTCGGGACGATGGCGCAGGTGGTGCGGGACCTCGTGGAGCGAGGAGTCCCGCTCGGTCGCGGACGACGGGTACCGGTCAGACACGTCGTGGTCGGCACCGTGGTCACCGGCGGGCTCGTGACCGCGATGACGAGCCTGCTCTGACGGAGCCAGGAGCCCCGAGCCCGGAGCCCGGAGCCCGGACCCGGAACGCCGGACGGCCCCGGTCCCTCGAGGGGACCGGGGCCGTCCGGCGTGGATCGGACCGTCGACTCAGTAGCCGAGGTTCGGGCCGAAGTTGCCCTCCTCGAGACGGTTCTTCACCGCGACGAGGTACCGCGACGCGTCCGCGCCGTCGATGATCCGGTGGTCGTACGACAGCGCGAGGTAGACGAACGAACGGATCGCGATCGCCTCCTGCCCGTCGACCTTCACGACCGCCGGGCGCTTCGTCACGATGCCCGTGCCGAGGATCGCCGACTGCGGCAGGAACACCACGGGGGTGTCGAACAGCGCGCCACGCGAACCGGTGTTGGTCAGCGTGAACGTGCCGCCGGCGAGCTCGTCCGGCTTGAGCTGGTTGTTGCGGGTGCGCTCGGCGAGGTCCGCGATCGCCTTCGAGAAGTCGGCGAGCGACAGACCCGAGGCGTCCTTGATCACCGGGGTGAGCAGGCCGCGCTCGGTGTCGACCGCGATCGAGACGTTCTCGTGGTCCGGGTAGACGATCTCGTCGCCCTCGACCGTGGAGTTGATCTTCGGGTGTGCCTTGAGCGCCTCGGACGCCGCGAGGGCGAAGAACGGCATGAAGCTGAGCTTCGCGCCGGTCTTCTCGAGGAACTCGGCCTTGTTCGCGTCACGGAACTGCGCGACCTTCGTGACGTCGACCTCGACGACGCTGGTGAGCTGTGCGGTCGAGGTCATCGACTGCACGGCACGCTCGGCGACGACCTTGCGGAGGCGCGTCATCTTCTCGCGGGTGCCGCGGAGCGGCGAGGTCTCGGCCACGAACGGACCGGCGGCAGCGGCGGCCGGAGCCGACGAACCGGCGGACGACGCCTTCGCGGCAGCGGCGAGCACGTCCTCCTTGCGGATGCGGCCACCGACCCCGGAGCCGGAGACGGTCGACAGGTCGACGCCCTGCTCGTTCGCCAGCTTGCGCACGAGCGGCGTGACGTAGCCGGAGGCCGCGGCGTCCTGGTTCGGGTTCGGCACCGACGCCGAGGCGGTCGCACCCGACGCGGCAGGTGCCGGGGCAGCGGCCGGAGCCGGGGCGGCGGCCGGAGCCGGGACA
>NZ_RBLU01000081.1 GCF_003989515.1 Curtobacterium sp. HSID17257 | reverse complement strand
TGCAGGTGACTGGCATTCGGCCGTGTGCTCTTCCGTTCTTCCTGCGCCGCCGCCGGCGGCTCGGGCGCGGCCGCGGGACCGGGGTCGTCCGGACGAGGACGTCCCACGCGTCGGCGCTCGAGACGGAGGCGACGCGTGGGACGTCGGAAGCGGGACTGGGCGGAGGCCGGTCAGGCGGCGACGGGCTCCCGGACGGCCCCGCGCCCGGCGCTGCCGCGCGTCGAGAGCACGACGACCGTGACGGCGCCGACGAGGAGCCCGGCCAGCACCATGTGCGTCCCCACCAGGCCGACCGGCAGGCCCGTGCGTGCCTGGGTCAGGCCGACGGCGATCTGCACGAACTCGACGACGAGCAGGACGAGCGCCCAGCGGCTCGACAGACGGAGGACGACCGCGCCGACGACGAGCGCGAGGGTGAGGGCGAAGAGCACGTAGGCCGGGATCGCGTGCAGGTGCTCCATGAGCTGCGGGTCGAACCCGGTGCGGTGCAGCCGCCCGCCGTCGACCGCTTCGCTCGCTCCTGCGTGCGGGCCGGAGCCCGTCGTCAGGATGCCGACCAGGACGGTGACGACCACGGCGGCGACCGTGCCGCGGACCAGGCCGGTGTACCAGCCGGGGACGAGTCGGGCCGCGGTCCGCGGGCCGTTCATCGAGCGGTACACGAGCGTCGCCGTGACCGCGACGAGCGTCGTCGAGACCACGAAGTGCAGGCCGACGACGAAGGGGTTGAGGTTCGTGAGGACGCTGAGTCCACCGATCACGGCCTGCACCGGGATCGCGATGCCCTGGGCGAAGGCGAGCCAGAACAGCTCGGGACGGGTGCGGCGCATCCGGACCACGAGCAGGAACATCGCGACCGCGACGATCACCAGCACGAAGGTGAGCAGACGGTTCCCGAACTCGATCACGCCGTGGATGCCCATCTCGGGCGTCGACACGAGCGACTCGGCGGTGCACTTCGGCCAGGTCGGGCAGCCCAGCCCGGAGGCCGTGAGCCGCACGAGGCCACCGGTGCCGATGAGCACGACCTCGACCACGAAGGAGGCCCAGGCGAGCCAGATCACGCGGGGGTCGACGGCGCGGGGGAGCGACCACCACCGCTGGTCGCGGGTGCCGGGGCGGACGCCCTGCTCGACGGTGGGTCCGACGCGAGTCACGAGGGTGGTGCCTTCCTGTTGTTCCGTGCGGTGAACCTGTAGGATTCGAGGGTTCAGCAGCAGTCAAGTCTAGGCAGGCGCCGGCTCCGAATGGGCCGAGATCGCCGATCGGTCGGACGACTGCGTGGGACCATCGACGTTGCGAGGCAGCAACGCCGCGGGACTCCTGTCGGAGGTCTGCGGTGGAATGGCGTCCGGACGTCACGGGTTGTCCCGACAGACGCTGCCGCGAGAAGGAAACGAGGAGACCATGTCCGACGTGCTCATCGACCGTCCAGAACTCGAAGGGCTCGGCCAGTACGAGTTCGGCTGGTCCGACTCCGACACGGCCGGTGCGTCTGCGCGCCGCGGTCTGTCGGACGAGGTGGTCAGCGACATCTCCGGCCGGAAGAACGAGCCCGAGTGGATGCACAAGCTCCGCCTCAAGGCGCTCACGCTGTTCGACCGCAAGCCCATGCCGTCGTGGGGTGCCGACCTGTCGGACATCGACTTCGACAACATCAAGTACTTCGTGAAGTCCACCGAGAAGCAGGCCCAGACCTGGGAAGAGCTCCCCGAGGACATCCGCAACACCTACGAGCGGCTCGGGATCCCCGAGGCCGAGCGTCAGCGCCTCGTCGCCGGCGTCGCCGCCCAGTACGAGTCCGAGGTCGTCTACCACCAGATCCGCGAGGACCTGGAGCAGCAGGGCGTCATCTTCATGGACACGGACACGGCGCTCCGTGAGCACCCCGAGTTCTTCGAGGAGTACTTCGGTTCGGTCATCCCGGCCGGCGACAACAAGTTCGCCGCGCTGAACACCGCCGTGTGGTCCGGTGGGTCGTTCGTCTACGTCCCGAAGGGCGTGCACGTCGAGATCCCGCTGCAGGCCTACTTCCGGATCAACACCGAGAACATGGGCCAGTTCGAGCGGACGCTGATCATCGCGGACGAGGACTCCTACGTCCACTACATCGAGGGCTGCACGGCACCGATCTACAAGTCGGACTCGCTGCACTCCGCGGTCGTCGAGATCATCGTGAAGAAGAACGCCCGCGTGCGCTACACGACGATCCAGAACTGGTCGAGCAACGTCTACAACCTCGTCACCAAGCGCGCGATCGCGCACGAGGGCGCCACGATGGAGTGGATCGACGGCAACATCGGGTCCAAGGTCACGATGAAGTACCCGTCGATCTACCTCGCCGGTGAGCACGCCAAGGGTGAGACCCTGTCGGTCGCCTTCGCCGGTCCGGGCCAGCACCAGGACGCCGGCGCGAAGATGATCCACATGGCGCCGTACACGACGTCGTCCATCGTGTCGAAGTCGATCGCCCGCGGCGGCGGCCGCGCCGGCTACCGCGGCGAGGTCCGGGTCGACCCGGCCGCGCACCACGCCGCGAACACGGTCCGCTGTGACGCGCTGCTGGTCGACACGGTGAGCCGCAGCGACACGTACCCGGCGATCGACATCCGCGTCGACGACGTGCAGCTCGGCCACGAGGCCACGGTGTCCCGCGTGAGCGAGGAGCAGCTGTTCTACCTCATGTCGCGCGGCATGCCGGAGGACGAGGCCATGGCCATGATCGTCCGCGGCTTCATCGAGCCCATCGCCCGCGAGCTCCCGATGGAGTACGCGCTCGAACTCAACAAGCTCATCGAGATGAGCATGGAAGGATCCGTCGGCTAGATGTCGAACACCAGCACCAACCCGACACCGACCGACGGGGCGAGCCCCGCTCCGCACATCGACCAGCCGGTCGAGCCGTCCGCCGTGGCGCAGGGCCAGCAGGCGCCGTCGGCGCAGGGCCAGGGCACCGACCAGCACGGCGCTCGGGCGCACTCCGACGGCGGCTGGGACTCGAAGGTCCCGGTCCAGACCCGTTCGGAGCGCCCGCAGTCCGGCGACCTCGACGCCTTCCCGCCGGTCACCGGCCGCGAGGTCAACTGGAAGTTCGCGCCGCTCGCGAAGCTCCAGCCGCTCCTCGACGGCGGCCTCGACGGTTCCGCCTACCCGTTCCTCGCCCGACAGACCGAGGGCGCCGACGTCGAGTGGGGCCGCAGCGACGACCCCCTCGTCGGCTCCGCGGGCCTCCCGGAGGACCGTGCCGCGGCGGCGGCCTGGACCGCACGCGACGCCGTGCTCAAGGTCACCGTCAAGGCGACCGAGGCACACGAGTCGATCTCGATCACCCGCTCGGACTTCGGCACGCAGGCCCGCGCGGCGCACACGGTCATCACGGCCGAGCAGCACGCGCAGGGCATCGTCGTGATCGACAACCGCGGGTCGGCGCTCCTCAGCGAGAACGTCGAGATCGTGGTCCGCGACGGCGCCCGGCTCACGGTCGTCAGCCTGCAGGACTGGGACGACGACGCGGTGCACGTGTCGACGCAGTTCGCCGAGGTCGGTCGCGACGCCTTCCTCAAGCACGTCGTGGTCTCGCTCGGCGGCGACGTCGTCCGGGTGAACCCCTCGACGCACCTCGGCGCGCAGGGTGCCGACACCGAGATGTACGGCGTGTACTTCGCCGACGCCGGGCAGTACATCGAGCAGCAGGTGTACGTGAACCACGACGCCGCGAACACCCGCGGGCGCGTCAACTACAAGGGCGCACTGCAGGGCGAGGGCGCGCACACGGTCTGGATCGGTGACGTGCTCATCGGCCGCGCCGGTGACGGCACCGACTCGTACGAGCAGAACCGCAACCTCGTCCTGACCGACGGCACGCGCGCGGACAGCATCCCGAACCTCGAGATCGAGACGGGCAACATCGAGGGTGCCGGGCACGCCAGCGCGACCGGTCGCTTCGACGACGAGCAGCTCTTCTACCTGCAGGCCCGCGGCATCCCCGAGGAGGAAGCACGTCGCCTCGTCGTCCTCGGCTTCCTGGTCGAGGTCATCCAGAAGATCGGCGCGCCCGAGCTCGAGGAGCGCCTGATCGCTGCCGTCGAGCAGGAGCTCGCCGACGGCCGCACCGCGGTCGTCGCAGCGGAGCCCGAGGCCGAGCAGGCGGACGCCTGATGGCCGAGAAGGTCTGCGCCGAGTCCGAGATCGCCGTCGACAGCCCGATGCGCGTCGTCGTGGACGGCACCGCCGTGGCGATCGTGAAGGACTCCGCCGGCACCGTGCACGCGATCGGCGACACCTGCACGCACGGGGACATCTCCCTGGCCGAGGGCTTCGTCGAGGGTGACACGCTCGAGTGCTGGGCCCACGGGTCCCGGTTCTCGCTGGCCACCGGCAAGCCGCAGAACTTCCCGGCGTACGAGCCGGTTCCGGTCTTCCGGGTCGAGGTCCGTGACGGCGACGTCTACGTCGACGTGCACGACACCGTCCCCGTCGACTGACCGACCCCACTCTCCTCCGCGGCTGACGCCGCACACCAGCTGCAACCGAAGGAACGCAATGTCCACTCTCGAAATCCGCGA
The DNA here is from genome assembly GCF_003989515.1 of Curtobacterium sp. HSID17257. Taxonomy (GTDB): domain Bacteria; phylum Actinomycetota; class Actinomycetes; order Actinomycetales; family Microbacteriaceae; genus Curtobacterium. Next base: position 11,207 of record NZ_RBLU01000081.1, on the reverse strand, counting down.
CCTCCAGGTCTCGATCGACACCGATCAGGGCACCAAGGAGATCCTCAAGGGTGTCGACCTCACCATCAACGAGGGCGAGATCCACGCGATCATGGGGCCGAACGGTTCCGGCAAGTCCACCCTGGCGTACACGATCGCCGGGCACCCGCGCTACAACGTGACCGGTGGCTCGATCACCCTCGACGGCGAGGACGTCCTCGCGATGAGCGTCGACGAGCGCGCCCGTGCCGGCATGTTCCTCGCGATGCAGTACCCGGTCGAGATCCCCGGCGTGACGGTGTCGAACTTCCTGCGCACCGCGAAGACCGCGATCGACGGCGAGGCCCCCGCACTCCGCGGCTGGGTCAAGGACCTCCGCCAGTCGATGGCCGACCTCAAGATGGACTCGTCGTTCGCCGAGCGCAACGTGAACGAGGGCTTTTCGGGCGGCGAGAAGAAGCGCCACGAGATCATGCAGCTCGAGCTCCTCAAGCCGAAGTTCGCCGTGCTCGACGAGACCGACTCGGGCCTCGACGTCGACGCGCTCAAGATCGTGTCCGAGGGCGTCAACCGCGCGAAGGCCGCCACCGGCCTCGGCGTGCTCCTCATCACGCACTACACGCGCATCCTCCGCTACATCAAGCCGGACTTCGTGCACGTCTTCGTCGCGGGCAAGGTCGCCGAGCAGGGCGGCCCCGAGCTCGCCGAGCGCCTCGAGAACGAGGGCTACGACCGCTACGTCCAGGCAGCTGCGGCGGGCAACTGATGATCACCGCACTCTCCCCGGAGAAGTTCGACGAGGTCGTCGAGGGCCTCAAGGAGGTCCAGGACCCGGAGCTCGGCGTCAACATCGTCGACCTCGGCCTGATCTACGACCTGGCGATGGACGACGAGGCGAACGCGCTCGTGATCAGCATGACGCTGACGAGCGCGGGCTGCCCGCTCACCGACGTCATCGAGGGCGACACGGCGAACGCGCTCGACGGCATCGTCGACGCGTTCCGCATCAACTGGGTCTGGATGCCGCCGTGGGGTCCGGAGCGGATCACCGACGACGGGCGCGAGATGATGCGCGCGCTCGGCTTCTCGATCTAGACGCCACCACCGCAACGGACGGGAGGCGCGGTGCCAGCTGGCACCGCGCCTCCCGTCCGTCGTCGGTGCAGCATCCCCGCCACGCCGAACGGGCACGATCCGTCGCGCTCAACCGGTCTCCGCGACGGACATCACCCGCCCGGCGTTCGTCGCGCGGCGTGTCGTGCTCGCTCGCGAAGCGAGACAGCCACCCGGGCCGGAACGGCGACGGGCCCCGCACCAGGAGGTGCGGGGCCCGTCGGCGGAGCAGGACGCGTCAGCGGCGGCCGATCAGCTTCCACGCCAGGGGCAGGACGCCCGCGGCGATGAGCGCCTTGGCGACGCCACCGACGACGAACGGGTAGAGGCCAGCGGCGAGCACCGACTGCAGGTCGTTCGGCGCGCCGAGCTGACCGAGCACCACAGCGAGCCAGGGCAGCCCCGTCACGAACGGGATCGCGCTCGCGAGGAGCATCGCCACCGTCGCCCTGCCGACCTTGCGGTCCCAGTTGCGGCGGGCGAGCCAACCGACCAGACCGGCCGCCGGCACGAAGCCGATGACGTAGCCGAAGCTCGGCGAGGCCAGGGCTGCGAGGCCGCCGGAGAACTCGGCGAAGAACGGCGCCCCCGCGAGACCCGCGACGGCGTAGACGAGCAGCGACAGCATGCCGCGTCGGGCGCCGAGCGTGGCGCCGACGAGCACGACGGCCAGGGTCTGGCCGGTGATCGGGACCGGCCACATCGGGACCTGGAGCTGTGCCATCGCGGCGGTGAACAGGGCGCCGCCGGCGACCAGGGCGGCGTCGGTGGCGAGCCCCGAGGTGCGAAGACGGTCGGCGAGGACTGCGCGGCGAGCGAACCCGGTGGCGTTCGTCATGGATTCTCCTAGAATGGACTGCTGGTCCCGTTCGAGGACCATCGGTCCCGTCAGCGTAGCGGTGCACCTCCCGCACACGTCGTTGTGCACATCACCAACTGATTGGACGTCCTCCTGTGCTTGCCGTGCACGACCTCGAGATCCGCGTAGGCGCTCGCCTCCTCATGGAGCACGTGTCCTTCCGTGTCGAGAAGGGTGACAAGATCGGGCTCGTCGGGCGCAACGGCGCCGGCAAGACCACGATGACCAAGGCCCTCGCCGGCGAGGCGCAGCCGACCGACGGCAAGATCGAGCGCTCCGGCGAGATCGGCTACCTGCCGCAGGACCCGCGCTCGGGCAACCCCGAGGACTCCGCCCGCAAGCGCATCCTCGACGCCCGAGGGCTCGGTGAGCTCGTCGAGGGGATCCGCCAGGCGACGCTCGACATGGCCAGCGAGGACCCGGACACCGCCGAGAAGGCCATGCGTCGCTACAGCCGCCTCGACGACCAGTTCAACGCCCTCGGGGGCTACGCGGCCGAGGCCGAGGCGGCGTCGATCGCGTCGAACCTCAAGCTGCCGGACCGCATCCTCGACCAGCCCCTCAAGACGCTCTCGGGCGGTCAGCGTCGTCGCATCGAGCTCGCGCGCATCCTGTTCTCGGACGCCGAGACGATGATCCTCGACGAGCCGACGAACCACCTCGACGCGGACTCGATCATCTGGCTGCGCGAGCACCTCAAGACCTACGCGGGCGGTGTCATCGTGATCTCGCACGACGTCGAGCTCGTCGACGAGGTCGTCAACCGCGTCTTCTACCTCGACGCGAACCGCCAGACGATCGACGTCTACAACATGGGGTGGAAGCTCTACCAGCGGCAGCGTGCCGCCGACGAGGACCGCCGCCGCAAGGAGCGCGCGAACGCCGAGAAGAAGGCCGCGACACTCAAGGACCAGGCCGCCCGCTTCGGCGCGAAGGCCACGAAGGCCGCCGCGGCGCACCAGATGGTCGCCCGCGCCGAGAAGCTCCTGGCCGGGCTCGAGGACGAGCGCGCCGTCGACCGCGTCGCCAAGCTGCGCTTCCCGACGCCGGCAGCCTGCGGCCGGACGCCGCTGATGGCCGAGGGCCTGTCGAAGTCCTACGGCTCGCTCGAGATCTTCGCCGGACTCGACCTGGCGATCGACCGCGGCTCGCGCGTGGTCATCCTCGGCTTCAACGGTGCCGGCAAGACGACGCTGCTCCGCATCCTCGCCGGCGCGGACCAGCCGGACACGGGCGAGATCCTCCCCGGCCACGGCCTGCGCATCGGGTACTACGCGCAGGAGCACGAGAACATCGACGTGAACCGCACGGTCATCGAGAACATGGTGTCGGCGTCGCCGAACCTGACCGAGACCGAGGCCCGTCGCGTGCTCGGCTCGTTCCTGTTCACCGGCGACGACGGGTACAAGAAGGCCGGCGTGCTCTCCGGCGGCGAGAAGACCCGTCTGTCGCTCGCGATGATCGTCGTGTCGGGCGCGAACGTGCTGCTGCTCGACGAGCCGACCAACAACCTGGACCCGGCATCGCGCGAGGAGATCCTCGGCGCCCTCGCCGGCTACGAGGGCGCGGTCGTCTTGGTGTCGCACGACGCCGGCGCGGTCGAGGCGCTCAACCCCGAGCGTGTCCTGCTGCTGCCGGACGGCACCGAGGACCACTGGAACAAGGACTACGCGGAGCTCATCGAGCTCGCGTAGCGACCCAGGACGCAACGGGAGGCGCGGTGCCAGCTGGCACCGCGCCTCCCGTTGCGTCGGTGGCTACACGCCCAGCAGTTCGTCCTCGACCTCGTCGTCGGACCGCGGCTTGGCGTCCTTCCGCCGCTGCCGCTCGAGCGCCCGCTCACGCTCCTCGGGGTCGTCCTGGTTGAGGTTCCGGTACTCCTGCACCATCACGTACGCCAGGAACCCGAAGCCGCCCGCGGCGAAGAGGAACCACTGGATGAAGTAGCTGAGGTGCAGACCCGTGTCCGCCGAGGGGCGGTCCCAGCCGAGGGGCCGGGCGTCCGTCGGCGCGGGGGACTCGGAGGCGAGCTGGCCGTACGCGCCCGTCCAGATCGGTGCGTCCACCTTGTCCGCCACGTCGGCGAGCGTGACGGACTGCACCTGGTCGGTGTGCGACGGATCCGTGCGTCCGGGGATGCGCGGCTCGCTCTGCTGCAGGCGTGCCGTCACCGTCACCTCGCCGCTCGGGGGAGCGGGGACGCTGTCCGGGGCGTCCTGCCGGTTGCCGGTCGGGACCCACCCCCGGTCGACCACGAACGCGCGGCCGTCGGCGGTGACGAGCGGCGTGAGCACCTCGAACCCGGGCTGTCCGTTGTGCACGCGGTTGCGGACGAGGAGCTGGTCGTCGACGTCGTACCGGCCGGTGACCTCGACACGGAGCCACTGCTGGTCGTCGCTCCACGAGGAGGCCCGGGGGAGCGCCTGGTCGAGCGGCACGGGGGTGTGGTCGTAGTTCTGTGCGATCTGCTCGTTCTGCCGGACCGCCTCGTTGCGGCGGTCCCACTGCCACATGCCGAAGAGCGTGCAGATGATCGCGAAGGCCACGGCGATCGCGAAGTAGCCCACCCAACGGCGGCTCCGGACGAAGGCCCAACCGACCGTGGGACCGTCAGCGGTGCCGGCGCGGACCGAGGACGGGGCGTCCGTGCGGTCGGACGTGGGGGCGCCGTCGGACGTGGCAGCGCCGTCGGACCTGGGGGCGCCGTCGACATCGGTGGTCGGACGTCGTCCGGCGTCGCGCTGCAGCTTCGCGGCGTGCTTCCGGCCGTAGCGGGCGGTGGGGTCGAACTCGTCCGTCATCGTCCGGTGCCGGTGGAGCGCACCCCGACGTCGTTCTTGGGAGCGTCCTCACGCGCACGGACGTCGTCGAGGCTGTCGACGTCCTCGTGCATCCCGGTCACCCGGACCGGGAACGAGCGAGAACGCAGGTAGTCGGCGAGGAAGTCGCAGTGTTCCTCGCACGCCGCCCAGATCTTCACCCGGTCGACGGCGTGGATGCGCGGGTTCCGCCAGTTGATCCGCCACTCGGCGGTGTTCGTGCAGCCCGCTCGCGAGCAGACCGGCGTCGAACCCGGCTCGGTGAAGAGGTCGAACGTCGCGCCCATCAGCGACGCGTCCGGGACTTCGCGGACCACACACGGGAGCGGTCGCCGTTCCGCTGCCATTCCTCCTGCGCGTGCTGGGCCTGCTCGCGGAGGCGTTCCTGCTCGGCGCGGTAGGCCTCGGCCCGGGCGTCCTCCTGCTGCTCGCGGAGACGGGGGTCGACGGCGTCGTAGAGCTCGATCGAACCAGCGGGTGCGACGATGTCGCTCTCGGCGTGGTTGCCGGCGTTCGCGAGGATCACGGCCACCCACGGGATCACCGCGGCGAGCACGATCGGGATGACCGCGAGCCAGGTGTGCCACGTCGTCCACACGAGGACAGCGCCGATGAAGCACACGACACGCACGCCCATCTGCCAGACGTACTTGGACAGGCGGTGCGCCCGGTCCAGCTCGGGGGAGTCAGGCAGGGACGTGATGCTCTGCGTGGACCCGGAGTGGGTGTGCGTCGCGTGGAACCGGCGCTGCGTCGACTTCATACGGTGTTCTTCCATTCGCCAGGGTCAAGCCTAAGCCCGGACCACCGACAGTCGACCCACCGCGCGGGGGACAGGTGCGGGGAACGGCTCCGGTACGCTCGTCCGGGCGTGTCCAGCGGCCGCAGGCCTCGCGGTCGGACCGGCACACGCCGCGTCACCCCCACTCGAACGGAGCGATCATGACCACCCCCCGTACCGTCCTCGTCACCGGCGGCAACCGCGGCATCGGCCACGCCCTCGCTGCACGCTTCGTCGCCGAGGGACACCGCGTCGCCGTGACCTCCCGGAGCGGTCAGGGCGGACCCGAGGGTGCGCTCACCGTCGCCGCCGACATCACCGACTCCACGTCGGTCGACGCTGCCTTCACCCAGGTCGAGGCCGAGCTGGGGCCGATCGAGGTGCTGGTCGCGAACGCCGGCATCACGAACGACCAGCTCCTGCTCCGCATGTCGGAGGAGGACTTCACGAGCGTCGTCGACACGAACCTGACGGGCACGTTCCGGGTGGTCAAGCGTGCGACCAAGGGGATGATGAAGGCGAAGTTCGGCCGCATCGTGCTCATGTCGAGCGTCGTCGGCGCCTACGGACAGGTCGGCCAGGTCAACTACGCCTCGTCGAAGGCCGCGCTCGTCGGCATGGCCCGCTCGATCACCCGTGAGCTCGGCTCGCGCGGCATCACCGCCAACGTCGTCGCGCCGGGGTTCATCCAGACCGACATGACGGCCGCGCTCCCCGAGGAGCTGCAGGCCGAGTTCAAGAAGCAGATCCCGGCGGCGCGCTACGGCACGGTCGACGACGTCGCCGACGCCACGCTCTTCCTGGCGAGCGACGGCGCCGGGTACGTCTCCGGTGCGGTGATCCCGGTCGACGGCGGTCTCGGGATGGGCCACTAGCCCGTCTGCGTCGTCCCGAGACCCGGACGCACCGGTCCGGGTCTCGGGACCAGGGACGGGTCTCGCGCCATCGGGCACGAGAGCGGTCGCCCACCCCGAGTCTCGGCGACGCCCCCGGGCCGCGGATCAGCCGCGCAGGCCGAGCGTCGCGAGCACCGCGGACAGGTCGCGGTCGACGACCGCCACGTCCGCCCGCTCGCGGACCAGCGGCTTCGCGTCGAAGGCCACGCCCAGGGCCGCGACGCCCATCATGACGAGGTCGTTGGCCCCGTCACCGACCGCCACGGTACGGGACAGCGGGACGTCGTCCGCCCCGGCCCACGCGCGCAGCGTCCCGGCCTTCGCCTCGGCGTCGACGACGTCACCGAGCACGCGACCGGTGAGCACGCCGTCCACCACCTCGAGCCGGTTGGCCCGGCAGTGGTCGAGGCCGAGCCGCGCGGCGAACGGGTCGAGGACCTCGTGGAACCCGCCGGACACGACGCCGACGGTGCCGCCGGCGGCGTGCACGCCGCGGACCAGCTCCTCAGCACCCCGCGTCACGCGGACCGCCTGCTGCGCGCGCGTGCAGACGTCGGCCGGGAGGCCCGCCAGGGTCGCGACCCGCTCCCGGAGGCTCTCGGCGAAGTCGATCTCGCCGCGCATGGCGCGCTCCGTCACCGCCTGCACCTGTGGCCGGGTCCCGGCGTGGTCGGCGAGCAGTTCGATGACCTCGTCCTCGAGCAGCGTGGAGTCGGCATCGAGGACGACGAGGAAGCGTGGCACGCACCAACGGTACCGACAGCAGGAGGCGCGGCCGACGTCTGTGACGTCAGCCGCGCCTCCAGGCCGCGTGGTGGGTGGGGTCAGGCCTCGACCCGGACGCCCTTGCCGACGCAGCGGGTGCAGTCCGGACTCGGTGACCGGTGCGGTGGGGTCAGGCCTCGACCCGGACGCCCTTGCCGACGCAGCGGGTGCAGTCCGGACTCGGTGACCGGTGCGGTGGGGTCAGGCCTCGACCCGGACGCCCTTGCCGACGACGGTGATCCCCGACTCGGTCACCGTGAAGCCGCGGGCCTCGTCGGTCTCGCGGTCGACGCCGACCTGCGCGCCGGGAGCGATGACCACGTCCTTGTCGAGGATCGCGCGGTTCACGATCGAACCGGCACCGATCGACGCGCGCTCGAACACGATCGAGTCGAGGACCTTCGCGCCGGAGTCGATGCCGCACCACGGACCGATCACACTGCGCTCGACCTGCGCACCGGAGAGCAGGCAGCCGAGGGAGACGATCGAGTCGACCGTCGAGCCGGTGTTGCCGTTCGCGTCGCGCACGAACTTCGCCGGCGGCAGGTTCGTCTGCTGGTTGAAGATCGGCCAGTCCTGGTTGTACAGGTTGAAGACCGGCACCGGCGCGATGAGGTCCATGTGGGCGTCGAAGAACGAGTCGATCGTGCCCACGTCGCGCCAGTAGTACCGGTCGCGGTCGTTCGACCCGGGCACGTCGTTGCGCTGCAGGTCGTAGACGCCGGCGTCGCCGCGGGCCACGAAGTCCGGCACGATGTCGCCGCCCATGTCGTGCTTGCTCGACTCGATCTGCCCGTCGCGGAGCACCGCGTCGACGAGGGCGTCGGCGTTGAACACGTAGTTGCCCATCGACGCGAGGATCTCGTCGGGCGAGTCGGCCAGGCCGACGGCGTCCTTCGGCTTCTCGAGGAACGCGTCGATCTTGGTGGGGTCGTCCTGGTCCACCTGGATGACGCCGAACTGGTCGGCGAGTCCGATCGGCTGCCGGATCGCCGCGACCGTGGCACTGCGGCCGGAGGCGATGTGGGCCTCGATCATCTGGTGGAAGTCCATCCGGTAGACGTGGTCGGCACCGACCACGACCACGATGTCCGGGCGCTCGTCGCGCAGCAGGTTGAGCGACTGCAGGATCGCGTCCGCCGAGCCGGCGAACCACCGCTTGCCGAGTCGCTGCTGCGCCGGCACCGACGCGACGTAGGATCCGAGGAGCCCCTCCATGCGCCAGGTCTCGGCCACGTGGCGGTCGAGGCTGTGCGACTTGTACTGGGTCAGGACGACGATCTTCTGCAACCCGGAGTTGACCAGGTTGGAGAGCGCGAAGTCGATGAGGCGGAAGTTGCCGCCGAACGGGACTGCGGGCTTCGCACGGTCGGCCGTGAGCGGCATGAGCCGCTTGCCCTCGCCGCCGGCGAGGACGATGCCGAATACCTTCTTTGGTGCCATGTGGTTCACAGTAGGCGTCCGGACGGCAGACCCGTTACCTTGAGTCCGTGCGAGTCGATCTACTGACCAGGGAGTATCCGCCGGAGGTCTACGGCGGAGCGGGTGTCCACGTGGCCGAGCTCACGGCTGCGCTGCGGTCGGGGACGGACACGGACGTGCGCGTGCGTGCCTTCGGGGCGTTCCGCGACGAGGAGGGCGTGTGGGCCTACCGCACGCCCGAGGGGCTCGGGGACGCGAACGGTGCGCTCCAGGCGCTCGGCACCGACGTCCGCATCGCCGCCGACGTCGAGGGCGCCGACCTGGTGCACTCCCACACCTGGTACGCGAACGCCGCGGGACGCATCGCGCAGCTCACCCACGGCATCCCGCACGTGGTCACCGCGCACAGCCTCGAGCCGCTGCGCCCGTGGAAGGCCGAGCAGCTCGGCGGCGGGTACCGGCTGTCGAGCTGGATGGAGCGCGAGGCCTTCGAGCAGGCCGACGGCGTGATCGCGGTCTCCAAGGCCATGCGCGCCGACATCCTGCGCTCCTACCCGTCGATCGACCCGGCGAAGGTCCACGTCGTCTACAACGGCATCGACATCGACGAGTGGAAGCCGACCGTCGACGAGGACGCCGTGCGCGCCCTCGGCATCGACCCGTCGCGCCGCTCGGTGGTGTTCGTCGGCCGGATCACCCGGCAGAAGGGCCTGCCGTACCTGCTCCGTGCGGTGGCGTCGCTGCCGTCCGACGTGCAGATCGTGCTGTGCGCGGGCGCTCCGGACACGCCGGAGATCATGGCCGAGGTCACCGGACTCGTCGAGTCCCTGCGCGCCGAGCGCGACGGTGTGGTCTGGATCGACCGGATGCTCTCCCACCAGGAGGTCGTGAACGTCCTGTCGTCGGGCACCGTCTTCGTCTGCCCGTCGATCTACGAGCCGCTCGGCATCGTCAACCTCGAGGCGATGGCCTGCGGGATCCCCGTGGTCGGGACCCGCACGGGCGGCATCCCCGAGGTCGTCGCCGACGGACTGACCGGGCGCATCGTCCCGATCGACCAGGCGCAGGACGGCACCGGGACGCCCACCGACCCGGACCGCTTCGTCGCCGACCTCGCCCGCACGCTCGACGAGGTCCTGGCCGACGAGGGACTCGCGAAGCTCATGGGACGCGCCGGGCGCCTGCGTGTCGAGAGCGAGTTCACCTGGGACGCGATCGCGCACCGCACACGGCAGGTCTACGACGAGGTGCTCGCCCGGAAGCCGTAGGCTGGGGCCATGCCCTCGGTCGTGCGCTTGTCAGACGTCTCCGTGGTCCGCAACGGGGCCACCATCCTCGACGGGATCTCGTGGGAGGTGCAGGACGACGAACGCTGGGTGGTGCTCGGTGCCAACGGCGCGGGCAAGACCACGCTGCTGCAGGTGGCCGGCGCCCAGACGTTCCCGACATCGGGCAGCGTCGAGGTGCTCGGGACCGAACTCGGCGGCGCGGACCTGTTCGAGCTGCGCCCGCGCATCGGCTTCGCGTCGACGGCCCTCGCCCGACGGATCCCGGTGACCGAGAAGGTCGTCGACGTCGTGCTGACCGCTGCCTACTCGGTGACCGGGCGCTGGAACGAGGAGTACGAGGAGCTCGACGTCCGCCGCGCCCAGCGCGTGCTCGACGAGTGGGGCCTCGGTGACTTCACCGACCGCACCTTCGGTGAGCTGAGCGACGGCGAGCAGAAGCGCGTGCAGATCGCCCGTGCCGTGATGACCGACCCCGAGGTGCTGTTCCTCGACGAGCCGGCTGCGTCGCTCGACCTCGGCGCGCGCGAGAGCCTGGTCCGCACGCTCGGCGGGTACGCGCAGAGCAGCGACTCGCCGGCGATCGTCATCGTCACGCACCACGTCGAGGAGATCCCCGAGGGCTTCACGCACGCCCTCGTGCTCGCCGACGGCAGTGTGCAGGCCGCGGGTCCCATCGACGAGGTCCTGACTGCCCCGACGCTGTCCCAGGCCTTCGGCGTGGAGCTGACCGTGTCGAAGGACGCCGGTCGGTACACGGCACGCGCGGCCTGACGCTCCCGATCCGGCCCGTCGTCTGGTAACGTGGACGGCTGGCGCACGCCGCAGACTTCCCGCGCGGGGGGTCCCGATCGAGTCCGCTCGAACCGGCCGTCCGCGCACCTCCCACCATCTCCAACCGAGGAATCTCCATGAAGACCGACACCCACCCCGAGTACAACGCCATCGTTTTCCGCGACCTGGCTTCCGGTGAGACGTTCCTGACGCGTTCGACCGCGACCAGCGACAAGACCATCGAGCTCGACGGTGCGACCTACCCGGTCATCGACGTCGAGATCTCGTCCGCGTCGCACCCGTTCTACACGGGCAAGCAGCGCATCCTCGACTCGGCCGGTCGCGTCGAGAAGTTCAACCAGCGCTTCAAGGGCTTCAGCAAGTAAGTCCGCGTTCGCGCTCGGACGGGCGGTCCTCCTGCGGGAGGGCCGCCCGTTCTGCGTTGCGGGGGCGTGCGGCGCGCTGTGCCCGGTGGCGGCGCGGGTCGCGCCCCACTGCGGATGGTGCGCCCCA
>NZ_RBLU01000080.1 GCF_003989515.1 Curtobacterium sp. HSID17257 | reverse complement strand
CGGGCCCAGGGGGTCCGGGTCGCCCGCGACCTCGCCGCCGTGGTGACCCGCCTGCACGTGCCCGCCCCGCCGGACGCCCCCGTCAACCCGGTCCGCGCCGTCCCGCTCGCGACGCGGAGCGACGCCGTCCTGACGCGACTGGCGGAGGAGGACGTGCCCCGTGCCGTGGAGCTGGCCGCGCTCTGGCGGACCGCGGCCGGTGCGCCGACGCACGCCGGGCCTCCCGTCTGGGTGCACGGGGACCTGCACCCGTTCAACCTGCTCGTCGAGCCGACGCCCCTCGGCGACCGACGCCTGTCGGCGGTGGTGGACTTCGGCGACGTGACCGCGGGGGACCCGGCGGTCGACCTCGCCACCCGGTGGCTGACGCTCGACGACGCCGGCGCACGGACGTTCGCGACGCTCGTCGACGCGGACCCCGACACCTGGACCCGGGCGCGCGGATGGGCGGTGTCGATCGCGTCGGCGCTCGCCGTGACGGACGACGACGCCTTCCGGACGGTCGCGGCCCGGGCGATCGACGCGGTGCTGGACGGCTGAGCCCGCAGGGGTTACCGTTCCCTCACCTGTCCGTGCACTGGAGATCGGAGGGGCCTGATGACCCTCGAGTTCCGCGTCCCGCACGACGTCGACGCCGACGCCTCTCCCGCCCCGTCCGCCCGAGCCGACACCGCCCGAGCCGCCACCCGTCGCACCGGTCTGCGCGGCCTGCTCGACCGCCTGGCCGTCCGTCGCGCGGTCGCCCGTGACCGTCGCGCGGTCGCCCACCTGCACGAGCTCGACGACCTGCAACGCCTCCTCACCGGCGCGCGCGGCGTGGTCGAACGCGGGTGGATCCAGCACTCGTGGTTCGCCTACCTCGACGAGCACGGGCGGCTGCGCAAGGCGTCGAGCGCCGCGGCGCTCGCCGCACAGGGCCGACCGCTCGTCGCAGCCTGCCTGGTCGGCGCGGTCGTCTCGGCGGCGGGCGGACCGCACGTCGTGCACTCGCAGCAGGTGCAGCGCGCCCTCGACCTCGTGTGGCACGCCCTGGCCGCCGACGAGGGCCGACCGGTCGTCTGGTGTCCGGCGCCGGACGTCCGGATGGCCCGGGTCCGCGACCTGACCACCTGGAACGACCGCCCCGGGCGCACCGGCGCGGAGGTCGCGTCACTGCTCCTCACCGCGGAACGCGTCGCCGTGCACGAGGCCGAGCGGGTCGCCGCTCGTCGCGTGCCCGTGCCCGTGCCCGTGTCCGGGTGAGGGGTGCCCCCGGCGCTCCCTGGCCCTCGGACGGCCCGTCGTACCCCGTACGACGGGCCGTCCCCGTTCCGACGCAGGACGCCCGGGTAGCCGACCGCCGCTCGACATCGTTACCGTTCTCCCAGGTGAGGGGCCGGCACCTGCCCCTGACCGGGGCTTTCTCCCTGCGTGGAATTGCAGCATCTGCACGGGTCGGTTGCTTGCCGTTGGTCAAGTACCCCCTCGCCTGCGTACGGTCGGTCAGGTTCGTGCCCCGGTCTGTGGGCCGTTCGGCCGACCAGGGAGGGGTGCACACACCGTGTTCCAGTACGTCGTGGAGCGATGGGACCAGATCTGGTTCTCGTCGTGGCAGCACTTCTCACTGGTCGTCCAGTGCACCGTGCTCGCCACGCTCATCGCAGTGGTGCTCGCAGCACTCGTCTACCGCAGTCCGCAACTGACGTCGATCGCGAACGGGGTGTCCGCCGTCGGGCTCACCCTGCCGTCGTTCGCCGTGATCGGTCTGCTCATCGTGCCGCTCGGGTTCGGCGTCGTGCCGTCCGTCGTCACCGTCGTCTTCTTCGCCACGCTGCCGATCCTGCGGAACGCGGTGGTCGGCCTCGCCGAGATCCCGCCGACCGTCGTCGAGTCCGCGCGGGGGATCGGCATGAGCCGGATGCGCACCCTGCTGCAGGTCGAGCTGCCGATGGCGTGGCCGATCATCCTGAGCGGCGTGCGGGTGTCCGCGCAGATGGTGATGGGCATCGCCGCCATCGCCGCCTACGCGCTCGGCCCCGGACTCGGCGGCTTCATCTTCTCCGGGCTCTCCCGGCTCGGCGGCGCCAACGCCCTGAACTCCGTCGTCGTCGGGGTGGTCGGGGTCGTCCTGCTCGCCCTCGTCCTCGACCTGCTCCTCATCGGCCTCGGCCGCCTGACCACCCCGAGAGGTATCCGTGTCCAGCACTGACCACGCCAGCACCGACCACGCATCCGGCACCGCGCCCGAGGGGGACGTGACCGGTCGAAGCATCCTGCTCGACGAGGTCACCAAGCGGTACCCGGGGCAGCAGAAGCCCGCCGTCGACGGCATCACGCTCGAGATCCCGGCCGGCAAGGTCGTCATGCTCGTCGGCCCGTCCGGCTGCGGCAAGACCACCACGCTCAAGATGATCAACCGGCTCATCGAGCCCACCGAGGGGCGCATCGTCGTCGGCGACGAGGACGTCACCAGCATCGACGGGGACGAGCTCCGCCGCCGCATGGGCTACGTCATCCAGGCCGGCGGGCTCTTCCCGCACATGACGGTCGCGGCGAACATCGCGATCGTGCCGAAGATGCTCGGCTGGTCGAAGGAGAAGATCGCCGCCCGCGTCGACGAGCTCCTCGACCTCGTCTCGCTCGACCCCGAGACCTACCGCGACCGCTTCCCGCGGGAGCTCTCCGGCGGCCAGCAGCAGCGCGTCGGAGTGGCCCGGGCGCTCGCCGCCGACCCGCCCGTCCTGCTCATGGACGAGCCGTTCGGTGCCGTCGACCCGATCACGCGGCAGCGCCTGCAGGACGAGCTCCTGCGCATCCAGGAGGAACTGCACAAGACGATCGTCATCGTCACGCACGACTTCGACGAGGCCGTGAAGCTCGGCGACTGGATCGTGATCTTCACCGAGGGCGCGCACATCGTGCAGTACGACACCCCGGAGCGGATCCTGGCCGAGCCGGCCAACGAGTTCGTGGAGAACTTCATCGGCTCCGGCGCCGGCCTGAAGCAGCTGACGCTGAACCGCGTGCGGGACGTCGACGTCGTCGACGCCGTCACCTGCTCGCCGGGCGAGGACGCGAAGGCCGTCCTGCAGCGCATGGACGAGGCCGGACGGCACGGGCACGCCGTCGTGGTCGACCGCCGCCAGCGCCCGATCGGCTGGCCGTCGCGTCGGCAGCTCGAGCGCCTCGACCGCATCCCCGAGGGCATCGACCCGGCCCTGCCCGTCGTCGGCGAGGCCGCGACGCTCAACGACGCGCTCGACACGATGCTCGTCTCGAGCGCCGGTGCCGCGCTCGTCACCGGTCGCCGCGACGCCTTCCGCGGCGTCATCACCGTCGAGACCGTCATGGAGGCCATCACCCGGTCCCGTGCGGCCGCGGCGGACGAGCAGGCGTACACGCCCGTCGGCACGAACACGAACCCGATCGAGACCCTGCCGTCCTCGCCCGTGGCCCCGACGGTCGCGACGTCCGGGGAGGACCTGTGACCACCGTCGCGACCGACGCCCCCGCCGCAGCCGGCCCGGGCACCGCGCAGCGCACCCCGTGGAAGGGGCTGCTCGTCCAGCCGATCGCGATCCTGGTGGTCCTCGCCGCCTGGGTCGTCTGGCTGAACACGGCGGACCTCAGTGCGACCGAGCGCTCGACCCTGAACCCGTCGGGCATCCTCGAGCTCACCGGCCAGCACCTCGTCCTGACGCTCCAGGCCACCGTGCTCGTGCTCGTGATCGGCATCCCCCTCGGGGTCCTGCTCACCCGCGGGCCCTTCCGTCGGGCGAGCACCACCGTCATCGCCGTCGCGAACTTCGGCCAGGCGGCCCCCGCGGTCGGGCTCATCGTGCTGCTCGCGGCCTGGCTCGGCCTGAACAGCTGGTCGGCAGTCGTCGCCCTCGTGCTCTACGCGATCCTGCCGGTGCTCCGGAACACCATGCTCGGTGTGCAGAGCGTCGACGACCGGCTCGTCGAGGCCGGCCGGGGCATGGGCATGAGCGCCCTCAGCGTGCTGCTCAAGGTCGAACTGCCGCTGGCGGTCCCGGTCATGCTCTCCGGTATCCGGACGGCACTGGTGCTGCTCGTCGGTACCGCGAGCCTGGCGACCTTCGTCGGGGCGGGCGGCCTCGGCCTCCTCATCACCACGGGCGTGAACCTGTTCCTGCCGAAGGTGCTCGTCTCCGGGGCGCTCCTGGTGGCGCTCCTCGCCCTGACCATCGACTGGATCGGCCGCGTGGTCGAGACGGTCGCACGACCGAAGGGACTCCGATGATGCCCGCCGACACGATGCCCGCCGACGCGACGCACGCCGACGCGACGCACGCCGACTCGACGCACGCCGGACCGCGGGACGCGAGCCGCGCCTCCCGTCCGTCCGCCCGTCGCCGCTGGGTGACCGCCGCCGCCGTGGCGGGGGCGAGCGCCCTCGTCCTGACCGGCTGCGGCCTGCAGCCCGCCGCGTCCTTCGTGCCGGGCGCCGCCCCGGGGTCGATCCAGCGCATCGACGACCTGCCGGACGACGCGAAGCTGACCGTCACGTCGAAGAACTTCACCGAGCAGCTCGTCCTCGGCAAGATCGCCGTCCTCGCCGCGAAGGCGGCCGGGTTCGACGTCACCGACGAGACGAACGTGCCGGGGTCGGTCGCGGTGCGCGAGCTGATGACCTCGCACGGCGCGGACTTCACGTACGAGTACACGGGGACCGCCTGGCTGACGTTCATGGCGCACGAGCAGGGGATCCCGGACAAGACCGAGCAGTGGCAGGCGGTCAAGGACGAGGACGCTGGCAACGGGCTGACCTGGCTCGAACCCGCGCCGATGAACAACACCTACGCGTTCGCGGTGCGTGACGAGGCCGTGTCCGAGCTCGACGACGTGAAGACCCTCTCGGACATCACGAAGCTGCCGGTCGACCAGCGCACGTTCTGCGTCGAGTCGGAGTTCAACTCCCGAGCGGACGGCTTCAAGCCGATGCTCGAGAAGTACGGGCTGGAGCTCGGCGGGTCCGGCGAGAACGGCGTGCCGACGTCGAACGTCAGCATCCTCGACACCGGCACCGTGTACACCGCGACCGACCGGGGCAAGTGCAACTTCGGCGAGGTCTTCACCACCGACGGCCGCATCAAGTCGCTCGGCCTGACGGTGCTCGAGGACGACCGCGGGTTCTTCCCGGCGTACAACGTCGCGCCCGTGATCGACTCGGAGACGCTGGAGGAGTACCCGCAGCTCCGCGACGTGTACGACCAGATCTCACCCGAGCTCACCGACGAGGCCCTGCAGGAGCTGAACCGCCAGGTGGACGTCGAGGGGCGCGAGCCGGCGGACGTCGCGTTCGAATGGATGGTGGACAAGGGCTTCATCACGGCGCCCTGACGGACGGGCGGTCGGACGGGAGGCGCGGTGCCGGTGGGTGCCGCGCCTCCCGTCGTCCGCCGGGTCGCTTCGATCGCGTCGGCGGTACCGCGGTCGCGTCGCGTCGCGTCGCGTCGCGTCGCATCACGTCGCGTCGCGTCGCGTCCTGCGTCCGTGCCGGACCTCCCGACTCCGGACGTGCCGGGTCCGCGTGCATAGTGTCGGACGCGTGACGGCTTCGGGACGGGACCTCGGCGACGGGTACGCGCTGTCGTTGCGCGACCTGAGCACCGTCGACGCCGTCCACGACCTCGTGCAGGCCAACCTCGCGCGGCTGCGGGCGGCGGAGCCCTGGGCGTGGGCGTCGGTCTCGCGGGACTCCCTCGTGCTGCACACCGAGCAGCTCCTCGGGCAGTACGCGATGGACCGCGCGGTCCCCTGCGTCATCCGCGTGGACGGACGCATCGTCGGGTCCGCGTCGCTCGCCCTCGACCCCTACCTGGGCCAGGCGTCGCTCGGCTACTGGATCGACGAGCGGTACGAGGGCCGGGGCATCGTCCACCGGGCCGCCTCCGCACTGGTGGACGTCGCCCGCGAGCGGGGGAGCGCCCGGGTGGAGGTCCGCACCGGCGTCGACAACGTCCGGAGTCGGGCGTTGGCGGAGCGGCTCGGGTTCGTGCACGAGGGGACGCTGCGCAGTGCCCTGCCGCTCGGACCCCGGCGGGTCGACGTGGCGGTGTACGGGCTGGTGACCTGACGGCCGTCAGCGACCCTGGGTCGCACCCGACCACACGGCGAAGGTGCCACCGAGGACGAGCAGCACGCCGACCAGGATCCACACCGCCAGGGCGACGAGGTTGAGCAGGATCCCCCACCCCGCCCGGCCGCGCGCCATCGGTTCCCGGCTGCGGGACGCGATACCGAGGCAGAGGCCGACGACGGGGGCGAAGAAGGTCCAGCCGGCGAGGAGCGAGCAGATCCCGAGCACGAGGCTCGCGGTGCCGAGGCCGGTCCGGGGGGTGTGCTGCACGGTGGTCATGGCATCGACGCTACGGGTCGTCGACGTGGCGGCGCGTCCCTCCGGGGTGTGATCGCGGGTCCCCCTGCGGACGGACGGCCGCACGCCGGTATCGTCGGAGCATGGCCCTGTTCGGACGACGCACCAGGAACGACGTTCGCGACCGACCCGTGAGCCAGGTCGAGCTGAAGCGTGCCGTGGACGAGGGCTTCCTCATCGCCAAGGCCGCGGTCACCGTCGCCGTGGCGAACCGCATCATCACGAACGCCCTCCGCGACCAGGGGTACTTCGACCACGCCGTCATCGCCGAGGCCACCCGCGAGGAACTGCACCGCATGGCCGAGGAGCAGCGCGGTGACGCCGCCCGCATGCGCGAGATCCGGTCGACGTCGAGCAACAAGCGGGGGCGCTCGCAGCACCAGCACGACTACAAGCGCGGCGACGACCTGAAGCTCCGCACGCGCGAGGCCACGTACGAGCAGCTCGCCGAGATGCTCGACCGGCGGCGCGACGACCAGGGCTTCGTCGACCGCATCGTGCTGCAGGCCCGTGCCCGGGCGTGGGACGACATCGGCACGACTGTCGTCGGACGCCTCGGGTGGGCGCAGCGTCCGACCGAGGACTACGAGATCGGCCGCGACGAACGGCTGCAGCAGATGCTCGACGAGGACTTCGCGGCGCTGCTCGCCGAGCACCCGGCGGGCGCCGAGGCACCGGTCGCGACGCCCGTCGACGCGGACGAACCCGACGAGGGTGACGGCCCCGAGGACGGCACGGACCCCGCCGACGTGGACACCGCCCGCCCCTGACCGCTCGCGGGGGCACCGGTCCCTAGGCTCGGACACATGGTTGATGCGGTGGTCGTCGGTGCCGGACCGAACGGACTCGCGGCGGCGGTGACGCTCGCGCGGGCCGGCCTGTCAGTGGAGGTCGTCGAGCGGAACGACACGATCGGCGGCGGCGCCCGCACGGCACAGCTGACGCTGCCCGGGTTCCACCACGACGTCTGCTCCGCGGTGCACCCGATGGCGCTGCAGTCCGAGTTCTTCCGGCTCTTCCGCATGGAGGACCGCATCGAGCTCCGGCTGCCCGAGGTGCAGTACGGCCACCCCCTCGACCGCGGTCGCGCCGGCATCGCCTACCGGGACCTCGAGCGCACCGCGGAGGGCCTCGGGATCGACGGCCGGGCGTTCCGGAACCTCATGGCGCCCCTGTCCGGCAACGCCGACCAGGTCGCCGACTTCGCCACCGACGCGCTGCTGCACGTCCCGCGGCACCCGCTCACGGTCCTGCGGTTCGGCCTCCGCGCCCTCGAGCAGGGCAGCGCCGCGTGGAACGCCCGCTTCCGCGACGAGGTCGCGCCCGCGATGGTGTCGGGCGTCGCCGCGCACTCGATCCAGCACATGCCGTCCCTGTCGACCGCCGCGGCCGCGCTGTCGCTCGGGTCGTACGCGCACGCCCGCGGGTGGCCGGTGCCGATCGGCGGCAGCCAGGCGATCGTCGACGCGCTCGCCGCCGACCTCGTCGCGCACGGCGGCACGATCGAGACCGGCCGCGAGGTGCGCTCGCTCGCCGACCTCACCCCGGCGAAGGCGGTCCTCTTCGACACGAGCGTCCCGGGCATGCTCCACATCGCCGGGAAGCAGATCCCCACCCCGAAGCGCGGGGCACTGCGCCGCTTCCGGTTCGGCAACGCGGCGGCGAAGGTCGACTTCGCGCTGTCCGACCCGGTGCCGTGGACGAACACCGAGCTGCGGAAGGCGGGCACGGTCCACATCGGCGGCACCCGCGCGGAGATCGCCGAGGCGGAGCGGGCGGTGGCGCAGGGTCGGCACGCGGAACGCCCCTACGTGCTCGGCTCGGAGCCGACCGTGGTCGACCCGGGTCGTGCACCCCGCGGCAAGCACGTCTTCTGGGCGTACGCGCACGTGCCGGCGGGTTCCGACGTCGACCCGACCGACTCGATCGTGCGGCAGGTGGAGCGCTTCGCACCCGGGTTCCGCGACACGATCCTGCAGTCGAGCAGCCGCACGGCCGTGCAGATGGGGGAGTACAACCCGAACTACGTCGGCGGCGACATCGCCGCCGGGGCCGCGAGCTTCTGGCAGCTCGTCAAGCGGCCCGTCCTGTCGTCGGACCCGTGGCGGATGGGCGGCGGCATGTACCTGTGCTCGGAGGCGTCCGCGCCCGGTCCGGGTGTGCACGGCATGGCGGGTTGGCACGCGGCCCGCAGTGCGCTGCGCCACACCTTCGGACTGTCCGAGCACGTCGACCTCGCACCGGAGGAATGAACCATGGCGAAGAACGTCCGCATCCTGCACTGCAGCCCGGAGGCCGTCTTCGACGTGCTCCGCGACGGCTGGCTCTACCCGACCTGGGTGGTCGGCGCCTCGCGCATGCGCGGCCAGGACCCGGGGTGGCCCGCCGTCGGCACGGAGCTGCACCACTCGTTCGGCATCTGGCCGTTCCTGATCAACGACACGACGATCGTGCTCGAGGTCGACGAGCCGCGTCGCCTGGTGATCCAGGCGAAGGGCTGGCCGGTCGGTGAGGCCCGCGTCGAGGTCGAGGTGGAACCGCATCCGCGGGGGAGCCGCGTGACCCTGCGTGAGAACCCCGTCCGGGGCCCGGGGTCGCTCGTCCCGGGGCTCATCGCGCAGCCCGGCATCTGGATCCGCAACAACGAGAGCATCCGGCGCCTCCGCTGGGTCGCGGAGGGTCGCGCGGGCGTCCACTAGACGGTCTGGAGGCTCGTGGCGGCGCCGCCACGAGCCTCCAGACCGTCATCCGGTCACTCTGCGCGACTGAACTCGCTCGCCCGACGCACCTGGTCGTCCGTCAGGGCGACGCCCGTGTACCGCTCGAACTGGCGCGCTGCCTGCAGTGCGATGACCTCGGCGCCGGTGATCACGCGCGCACCGGCGGCGCGACCGGCCCGGACCAGCGGGGTCTCGGAGGGGAACGCGACCACGTCGAAGACGGTGGCCGCGGCCTCGACCCGCTCCTGCGCGAAGGCGAGTGCCTCCTCGTCCGCACCGCGCATGCCGAGGGGCGTGACGTTGACCAGGACGTCGGCCTCCGGTGCTGCCTGCTCGGTCTCGACCCAGTCGAAGCCGTACTGCTCGGCGAGGGCGGCACCCGTCTCCGCGTTGCGCGCGACGACGGTCAGCTGCTCGAAGCCCGCGCCGCGGAACGCCGCCGTGACCGCCTTGGCCATGCCGCCGGACCCGCGGAGGACCACGCGGGCCGACGGGTCGACCTCGTGCGTGCGGAGCAGCGACGCGACGGCCTCGTAGTCGGTGTTCGACGCGGTGAGCACACCGCCGTCGTTCACCACGGTGTTGATCGACTGGATGGCGGCCGCGGACTCCTCGACCACGTCGACGAGGGGGATGATCGCCTCCTTGAAGGGCATCGACACCGAGCAGCCGCGGATGCCGAGCGCGCGGATGCCGGTGACCGCGCCGGGCAGGTCGGACGTCGTGAACGCCTTGTAGACGAAGTCCAGCCCGAGCTCGTCGTAGAGGAAGTTGTGGAAGCGCGTGCCGATGTTGCTCGGGCGGGCAGCGAGCGAGATGCAGACCTGCATGTCCTTGTGGAGGATGGGCATGGCACGAGTCTCCCACGCCCGTGCCGATGGAGCGGTCCACTTCCGCTGCTCCGGAGCCGCGCCGTCCGGACGGGTTAGTGTGGCGGGGTGCCGGTCTCCGTCTTCGATCTGTTCAGCGTCGGGATCGGCCCGTCGAGTTCCCACACCGTCGGGCCGATGCGAGCCGGAGCGGCCTTCGCAGCCGGGCTCGCCGACGCCCCCGTGGCCGGCCTCGACGTCCACCTGTACGGCTCGCTCGCCTCGACCGGCCAGGGGCACGGCACGCTCGGGGCGGTGCTCGCCGGCCTGATGGGGTCCGACCCCGAGACCGTCGACCCCGACGTGATGGCGGCCGCACTCGACGAGCTCGAGCAGACCGGCGCGCTGCGGCTCGCGGGAGGCGCGACCGTGCCGTTCCGCCAGACCGACATCGTGCTGCACCCGCTCACCATGCTGCCCCGGCACCCGAACGCGATGCGGCTCCGGGCGACGGATGCGGCGGGCACGGTCCTGGCCGAGGAGACCTACTACTCGATCGGCGGCGGGTTCGTCACGACCGACACCGAGGGCGCCGTGGCCGAGGCCGCCATCCCCGTCGACGACGCCGTCCCGCACCCGTTCTCGAGCGGCGCCGAGCTCCTCGCGGCCTGCGCCGTGACCGGCATGCCCGTCAGCGGCATCGCGATGGCGAACGAGACCGCCACCCGGAGCGAGGCCGAGGTCCGCGCCGGACTCCTGCACGTGCACGACGTCATGCGCGAGAGCGTCGACCGCAGCATCCGCCGCACCGGCACGCTGCCCGGGGGACTGACGGTCCGTCGTCGCGCGGCGAACTGGCACGAGCAGCTCACCCGCGACGACCCGCACCACGACCCGCTCTTCGCGATGGAGTGGGTCAACCTCACCGCGATGGCGGTCAACGAGGAGAACGCCACGGGCGGCCGGGTCGTCACCGCCCCGACGAACGGCGCCGCCGGCATCATCCCCGCGGTGCTGTACTACGCGCTGACGTACGTCTCCGAGGTCGCGCCGGAGGACCGCGACGACGCCGTGGTCCGGTTCCTGCTCACCGCCGGGGCGATCGGCTCGATCTACAAGGAGCGGGCGTCGATCTCCGGCGCCGAGGTCGGCTGCCAGGGCGAGGTCGGCTCCGCGGCGTCGATGGCCGCGGCCGGGCTGGCCGAGGTGCTCGGCGGGACGCCCGAGCAGGTCGAGAACGCCGCCGAGATCGCGATGGAGCACAACCTCGGGCTGACCTGCGACCCGATCGGTGGTCTCGTGCAGATCCCGTGCATCGAGCGCAACGCGATCGCCGCGAACAAGGCGATCAACGCGGCCCGGATGGCGCTCCGCGGCGACGGTGTGCACCACGTGTCGCTCGACCAGGTCGTCGAGACGATGCGCCAGACCGGCGCCGACATGTCCACGAAGTACAAGGAGACCGCGATGGGCGGTCTGGCGGTCAACGTCCCGCTCTGCTGAACGGGCGCGACCGGGCGGTCAGACGACCCGCATCTCCAGCGGGACGGCACGCGGCGCGACGTGGTGCTGCCCGTCGTCCGCGCGGACGATGAGGGCGGGACGCCCCGGTGTGTCGAGGACGTCCACCGCCGTGCCGGCGACGAGCCGCCCCCGGTCTCGGTACCGGACGACCGCGTGGATCGGGACGTCGTCCGCGGGGACCGGTCGCCACCGTGGTGCTCGTGCGCGTTCCGTCTCCATCGCTCCACCATGGCGTCTGTCCGATTCGCGCACCAAATCGCCGACGGTCGCTCAAGTACGGTGCCGAGCGTCGGTGCGGTGGCCGCGGGTACGGTCGGTCCCATGAGCGACACGGACCACGACCACCTCGGCGACGGCGTCGACATGTCCTTCGAGGAGCGCCGCCAGGACACCCTGCGCCGTATGTCCGGATCGGACGAGCACGACGCCGACCCGCGCGTCGAGGTCTCCCGCGCCGAGGACGGGGACGTCCGCATCGACGTCGCCGACTCCGCCGCCGTCCGGCCGGGCGACGCCGCCGGCACCGATCCCCGCACCGACGCGGCGGAGGACCCCCACCACGCCGACTGAGCCCTCCCCCTCCGCCTCCCGCCTCCGCACGACGCAACCTCGGCGACACCGCGCAGCGATGTACCGCTGCGAGCACCCGCTGACGTTGCGTCTCGCGGAAGGGAGGATGATCGTCGGGTGCACCTCGTCCTCCGCCGCGTCGACGGCGGCGTCACCGCGACGCCCCTGACCGACGCGGGGGAGTCGGCCGGTGCGCCGACGCGCCTGGACGAGCCGGGCCTCCCGGCCTTCGTCGCCGCGCACGACGCTCCCGACGTGCGCTGGGTCTGGGACGACACCGCCCGCTGGTACCCGGCCGTCCTGGCGGCCGGCGGACGCGTGGGCCGCTGCATCGACCTCCGGCTCTGCCGGCGCATCCTGCGCGGCGCGCTCGCCGCACGGGGCACCGCCCTCGCGGCGGCCCCGGTCGACACGTGGGACGCCGCCGGCCAGGAGGCCCGCCCCGCCCGCCCGACGCAGGCCCGGCTCTTCGACGACGCGCTCTTCGCTGTCGTGCCGGCCGACGACACGGCCGACCCGGTCACCGAGTTCCGGCTGCAGCTCGACGCGATCGCCACGTCGACGACCCCGGGAGCACTGCGCCTGCTGACGACCGCGGAGTCGGCCGGGGCGCTCGTCGCGGCCGAGATCCTGCACGCCGGGCTGCCCTGGCGCGCCGACGTGCACGAGCGCCTGCTCGAGCAGGAGCTCGGACCGCGTGTGCCCGCAGGGGTCCGGCCGCGGCGGCTCGAGGAGCTCGCCGTGGAGATCCGCGCGCACCTGGGTGACCCCGGGCTCAACCCGGACTCGCCCGCCGACGTCCTGCGGTCGCTCCGAGCAGCCGGACTGATGGTGTCGTCGACGCGCAAGTGGGAGCTGCAGGAGCTCGAACACCCCGTCATCGCACCGCTGCTCGAGTACAAGCAGCGCTCCCGGTTGCTCACCGCGAACGGCTGGGCCTGGCTCGACGAGTGGGTGCAGGACGGGCGGTTCCACCCGAAGTACGTCGTCGGCGGAGTCGTCACCGGCCGCTGGGCGGCGGACGGTGGCGGCGCGATGCAGCTGCCGAGGACCGTCCGCAGCGCGGTGGTCGCCGACGACGGGTGGGCCTTCGTCGTGGCGGACGCGGCGCAGCTCGAACCGCGGGTCCTCGCGGCGATGGCCGGCGACCGGGCCATGGCCACCGCCGGGGACGGGCGGGACCTGTACGACGGCGTGGTGGCCTCCGGTGCCGTGGAGACCCGGCAGCAGGCCAAGGGTGCGATGCTCGGCGCGATGTACGGCGCGACCCAGGGCGACGCCGGACGGCTCGTGCCGCGGCTGGCCAGGGCGTTCCCCGCGGCGCTCGGCCTCGTCGACCGCGCTGCCCGCGCCGGGGAGCGGGGCGAGCCCGTCACGACGCTGCTCGGCCGGACGTCACCCGTCCCCGACGAGGCCTGGTTCGCCGCACGGAACCGCGCGTGGTCGGTGGACGGCACCCCGGCGCAGCAGCGGGCGGTCGAGGGACGTGCGCGCAGCTGGGGGCGCTTCACGCGGAACTTCGTGGTGCAGGGCACGGCGGCCGAGTGGGCACTGGCGTGGATGGGGTCGCTCCGCACTCGGCTCGCGACGCGGTTCCCGGGCCCGCTGACGGTCGGCCCGCACCTGGTGTTCTTCGTGCACGACGAGCTCGTGGTGCACACGCCCGTCGAGCACGCAGCGTTCGTGGCCGAGCAGGTCCGCGCCGCGGCGGTCGACGCCGGACGCCTGCTCTTCCGGGACTTCCCGGTGGTGTTCCCCCTGACGGTGTCGACGGTGCGCGACTACGGGGCGGCGAAGGACTGAGGTCGGCCGCACGGCCCCTGCGCACGCAGCGTGGTCCGGTCCGGGTGCTCGCAGCGTCCGACGGGCAGGGTGGGACGATGCAGCGTGCCGACCACGAGGACCCGACGGACCCACTCGCGGCGGCCGCCGGGCGGGTCGACCGCGACGAGCGCTCCGCCGTCGACGCGGACCGGCACCTCGGCACCGTCGACCTGACGTCGTGGCGCTCGCGTGCCGGTCACGCGGTCGCCGAGGCCTGGGCCGCGCTCGGCCGCCGGTACGGCGCGCTCCCGCTGCTCGTGCTGACGCTCCTGATCGGCATCGGCATCGCGGTGACCGCGACCTGGGCGGCGTCCGAGGTGTACGACGCGGTCCGCGAGTCCGACGACGTCGCCGTGCTCGACCGTCCGGTGCTCGACTGGATGCTCACCCTGCGCTCCCCGTTCGCCGACCGCGCGGTCACGTGGTGGACCGACATCGCCGGGACGATCGGGATGCCGATCGTCGCGGTGTGCTTCCTGATCGGCTTCACGGTGCAGCGCCGCGCCTGGACCCCACTGGTGCTGCTCGTGGCGGCGAGCGGCGGCTCGCTCCTCATGACGATCGCGGGCAAGGACCTGATCGGCCGTGCCCGTCCGCCGCTGTCCGACGCGGTGCCGCCGTACGAGCACTCGCCGTCGTTCCCGTCCGGTCACACGCTCAACGCCACGGTCGTCGTCGGCACGATCGTCTACCTGCTCATCCTCCGGCAGTCGCGGACGGTGACCCGCGTGTGGACGATCGTGGTCGGCACGCTCTTCGTGCTGTCGATCGGCGTCTCGCGGGTGTTCCTCGGGCACCACTGGACGACGGACGTCCTCGCCGCGTGGGCGCTCGGGCTGGCGTGGTTGGCGCTCGTCATCACAGCGCACCGGCTCTACCTGACGGCCCTGCACCGGGGCGCGGAACCCGTCCGTCGCGGCGGCGGACCGGCACGCCCGGTCAGGTCGCCACGGTAGGTTCACCCGCATGGAAGAACGGGTCTTCGGCGGCAGGTACCGCGTCACCGGCACGCTCGGGCACGGCGGCATGGCCTCCGTCTACCGCGCCGTCGACGAGCAGCTCGGCCGCGAGGTCGCCGTCAAGGTCTTCCGGATCGGCGCCGTCGACCACGGCGAACGTGCCCGGGCCGAGGCGGAGATGCACACCCTCGCCGCGCTCCGCAGCCCGTCGCTCGTCACGCTGTACGACGCCGCGCTCGACGACGAGGACGGCGACTCGTACCTCGTGATGGAGCTCGTCCCCGGCAGCGACCTCGACACCCGGCTGCGCGAGGGACCCCTCGACACCACGACGACCGCCCGGATGGGTGCCCAGGTCGCCGAGGGGCTCGCCGCCGTGCACGCGCAGGGCATCGTGCACCGGGACGTGAAGCCCGCGAACGTGCTGCTCGAGAGCGACGGGGAGCACGTCAAGCTCGCCGACTTCGGCATCGCCCTGCTCCGCGACGCCGCCCGCGTGACGGGGACGGGGACCGTGATCGGCACCGCCGCGTACATCTCCCCGGAGCAGGTCCTGGGCCGCGAGGTCACCGGCCAGGCCGACGTCTACGCCCTCGGGCTCCTCCTGCTGCAGTGCCTGACCGGCGAACGGCCCTTCCCCGGCACGGCGGTCGAGTCCGCCACCGCGCGGCTCACACGGGGTCCCGAGATCGACCAGCACCTGCCCACCGCGTGGCGGACGCTGCTGCACGTGATGACCGCGCAGGACCCGTCCGAGCGACCGACCGCGGCCGAGGCGGCCCGACGCCTCCGGGCTCTCGAACGCGACGGGTCGGCTCCGGCGACGCAGCTGCTCCCCGGCGGCCCCGGCACCCTGACCA
>NZ_RBLU01000079.1 GCF_003989515.1 Curtobacterium sp. HSID17257 | reverse complement strand
CCCTGAGTTCTCCGGTCAGCAGCGCCCGGACGTCGGGGTGCAGCTCGTCGTCCGATCTCGCGACCGGTGCGTCCGCCGGAGAGGAGGGTCGCACCGTCGCCGGCTGCGACGCCGGACCACGCGCGTCGGGACCCGCTGCGGCCGCACCGCCGTCGGTGTCCTCCGCCGGTGCGGGGCCCCGGCGTCCGCGTTCGGACCCTGCCGCCTCGGCGGCGCGGGCCTCCCGCCGGGACATCGGTCGGTCGGGCTCGGCGGCGGGTTCGGCGGTGCCACGTCGCCGCCCGGCGTCGTCGCCGGGCGCGATGATGGCGTCCCAGTCCAGGTCGTCTGCCAAGGGATCCTCGGTCTCTCGGGTCGGGGGCTCCACCTGGGCCCCGTCGGTCCGGGAACGACGGTCTCCCGACCCGTCCCGGGGCCGGTCGGTCAGGGAAGCGTTGCGCCGGGAGCGGCGCTGGACGCACGCTCGTGGTCGAGCGCGTGTTGCAGGATGATAACAGCGGCCGCTTGATCGATCACGGCCCGGGACTTCTTCGTGTTCCTCCCGGCCTGGTGCAACCCGCGCTGCGCCGTCACCGTGGACAAGCGCTCGTCGACCAGCCGTACCGGCCGGTGCTCGGCGAGCAGCTCCGCGAACCCCCTGGCGTCCGCGGTCGACGCGGTGTCGTCGCCGGACATCGACAGGGGCAGCCCGACGACGATCTCGAGCACGTCGTACTCGTCGGCGAGCTCGACGATCCGGCGCACGTCGGTCGCCTGCGCCCGGGGCACCGTCTCGACCGGCGTGGCCAGCAGCCCGTCCCGGTCGCACACGGCGACACCGATGCGGGCCTTGCCGACGTCGACCCCGAGACGACGCCCCGGACGGATCGGCACGCTCAGCCCGCCAGTCGCGCGGTCACGGCGCGCAGTGCCGCGGGCAACGCCGCCGCATCGGTGCCGCCACCCTGGGCGAGGTCGGGCTTGCCGCCGCCGCCACCACCGAGCACGCCGGCCGCCTCCTTGGCGAGGGGGCCCGCCTGCACCCCGGCCGCCCGCGCAGCGTCGTTCGTCGCCACGATCACCACGGGCTTGCCGGTGATCACCGCACCGAGGACCACGACCGCGGCGCCGTCACCGAGCTGACCACGGACGCCGGTCGCCAGGGAGCGCAGGTCGTCGCCGGACTGCAGCCCGTCGACCGTCTCGGCGACCACCGTCACGGCGCCGACGGTCTCGGCCTGCCGCGCGATCGACGGCACCCGCTGCTGCAGGTTCGCCGACTCGAACTCGGCGATCCGCTTCTGCGCGGTGCGGAGGTCCTCCATGAGCCCCTGCACGCGGGTCGGCAGGTCCTCGCGGGGCGCCTTGAGCGCGCTCGAGAGCTGCGAGACGATCGTCCGCTCGACGGCGAGGTCGCGGAAGCCCTCGAGGCCGACGAGGGCCTCGACGCGGCGGTTGGTCGACCCGACGCTCGACTCCCCCACCAGGTTGACGAGGCCGACCTGCGCGCTGGACGCCACGTGCGTGCCACCGCAGAGCTCGCGCGACCACGGGCCGCCGATGTCGACCATGCGGACCTCGCTGCCGTACTTCTCGCCGAACAGCGCCTGTGCGCCGAGCGCCTTGGCCTCGTCGAGCGGGAGCACGCGGGTCTGCACCGCGAGGTCGGAGCGGATCGCGGCGTTCACGACCTCCTCGATCTCGGACCGGGTGGCGCCGGAGACCGGCTGCGACCACGAGAAGTCGAGACGCATGTAGCCGGACTTGTTGTACGAGCCGGCCTGCAGGGCCTCCGGGCCGAGCACGTCGCGGAGCGCCGCGTTCACGAGGTGCGTCGCGGAGTGCGCCTGGGTCGCCCCACGGCGGTACTCGGCGTCGACGACCGTCGTCGCGGGGTCGCCGACACCGACCTCGCCGGAACGGACCTGGACCGTGTGGCTCCAGAGGCCGGCGACCGGGCGCTGCACGTCGAGCACCTCGAGGTCGAAGCCGTTGCCGACGATCGAGCCCTGGTCGGCGTCCTGGCCACCGGACTCGGCGTACAGGGACGTCTCACCGAGGATCACCTCGGCGATGTCGCCGGCGACGGCGCGGTCGACACTGACGCCGCCCACGATGATGCCGAGCACGGCGGACTCGGCCTCGAGCGCGTCGTAGCCCAGGAAGACCGTCTCGCCCTTCGCGCGGAAGGCGCTGTAGACGCTGAGGTCGGCGAGGGCGGTCTTCTTGCTCTTCGCGTCGGCCTTGGCACGGGCACGCTGCTCCGACATCAGGGTCTCGAACGCCCCGCGGTCGACCTGGACGCCGGCCTCGTCCGCCATCTCCATCGTCAGGTCGATCGGGAAGCCGAACGTGTCGTGGAGGAGGAACGCGGTGTCGCCGCCGATCGAGGGGGCGCCGTCCTGCTTCGCGCGCTCGACCGCGACGTCGAGGATCGTGGTGCCCTGCGCCAGCGTCCGGAGGAACGTCTCCTCCTCGGCGTAGGCGATCCGGGCGATGCGGTCGAAGTCGCTCGCGACCTCCGGGTAGGCCTCCTGCATGGCGTCGCGCGAGGCCGGGAAGAGCTGCGGGAAGGTCGCGCCCTCGACACCGAGCAGGCGCATGGCCCGCACGGTGCGACGGAGCAGTCGGCGCAGGATGTAGCCGCGACCCTCGTTCGACGGCGTCACACCGTCCGTGACGAGCATGAGCGAGGAACGGACGTGGTCGGCGATGACGCGCATCCGGACGTCGTCCTCGTGCACGGCGCCGTAGCGACGACCGGAGATCCGGGCGGCCTCGTCGAGGACCGGGCGGACCTGGTCGATCTCGTACATGTTGTCGACACCCTGCTTGATGAAGGCGACGCGCTCGAGCCCCATGCCGGTGTCGATGTTCTTGTTCGGCAGTTCGCCCGTGATCGTGAAGTCGTACTTCGACCGCACGTCGGCGATCTGGTACTGCATGAAGACCAGGTTCCAGATCTCGACGTAGCGGTCGTCGTCGGTGGCGGGTCCGCCGTCGATGCCGTACTCCGGACCACGGTCGAAGAAGATCTCCGAGCAGGGGCCCGCGGGACCGGGCTGGCCGGTCGACCAGTAGTTGGTGTCCTTGCCGAGGCGCTGGATCCGCTCGTCCGGCAGCGACGAGTGCTGCTTCCAGAACGCGATCGCCTCGTCGTCGTCCTCGTACACCGTGACCCACAGGTCGTCGGCGGAGAAGCCGAGGCCACCGTCTGCCTCCGGGGTGGTCAGGAACTCCCAGGCGTACTGGATCGCCTGCTCCTTGAAGTAGTCCCCGAACGAGAAGTTGCCGTTCATCTGGAAGAACGTGCCGTGCCGAGGGGTCTTGCCGACCTCCTCGATGTCGTTCGTGCGGATGCACTTCTGCACGCTCGTCGCACGCGGGTACGGAGCCGGGACGAGCCCGGTCAGGTACGGGATGAACGGGACCATGCCGGCGACCGTGAAGAGCAGCGACGGGTCGTCCGAGACGAGCGACGCGGACGGGACGACGGTGTGTCCGCGGTCGCCGAAGAACTGGAGCCAACGGCGGCGGATCTCTGCGGTCTGCATGGTGCTTCCTGATTCAGGTCGGCGGGGGTGCGTGGGAGCTGGGACTCGGTGACGCTCAGGCGTCGGTGCGGAGTTCGGCCTCACGGGAGCGGTACCCGTCGGCCACGGCGTCGGTGAACGCCTTCGTCCGCGCGTTCACGTCCGCGAAGAGCCGTGCGCCGCCCGGCGTGTTCGCGATCCGGTGCGCGGCGGCGAACCCGATGACGACGCCGACGGCGACGAAGAACAGCTGCTTCACGGTGCCTCTCCCTCTCGCGCACGCGAGCAGTGCGTGCCCGAACGAGTGTAGTGGCGCGGGGCAACCGGGACGCCGAACGGCGGGCCGTCCTCCTGAGAGGACGACCCGCCGTTCGGGTGTGATCGGTGGATCAGCGAGCTGCGTAGTACTCGACGACGAGCTGCACTTCACAGGTCACGGGGACCTCGGCGCGCTTCGGGCGACGGACCAGGCGGGCCTGGAGCTTGTCGATCTCGACCTCGAGGTAGCCCGGGACCTTCGGCAGGACTTCCTGGTGCCCACCGGCGGCGGCGACCTGGAACGGCTCGAGGGACTCGGAGCGCTGCTTCACGTGGATGAGCTGCCCCTCCTTCACGCGGAAGGACGGACGGTCGACGAGCTTGCCGTCGACGAGGATGTGACGGTGCACGATCAGCTGACGGGCCTGCGCGGTGGTGCGGGCGAAGCCGGCACGCAGCACGAGGGCGTCGAGGCGCTGCTCGAGGAGCTCGACGAGGTTCTCACCCGTCAGGCCCTTCGTCTTGCGGGCCTCTTCGAAGACGATGCGGAGCTGCTTCTCGCGGATGCCGTACTGGGCGCGCAGACGCTGCTTCTCACGGAGACGGACGGCGTAGTCGCTGTCCGCGCGACGGCGGGTGCGGCCGTGCTCACCGGGGCCGTAGGGGCGCTTCTCGAGGTAACGGGCCGCCTTCGGCGTCAGCGGGATGCCGAGCGCGCGCGAGAGGCGGGTCTTGCTGCGGGTGCGTGACTTGGTAGACACAGGGTCCTTTTCTCTGTCTGAACTGAATGACTCGCCGGGCACACGACCGACCGCGGGCGTCGAGCGCACGTGGGTGGTCGATCCCGGCGACGGGATCCAGAGGGATGAGCCTGTGGGATCGGACGGCTACAGTCCGAACCTCTGCCCCCGTCCCACCGGGGTGGGACTCTGTCCTCGGCGCAGCCGCACGCGAGGACCAGGACGTAGGCCCGTCAACGATAGCAGCATCGGGACCCTGGGTGAAGCACCGGGCTCACTCGCCGCGCGTGATCTTCCGGAGTCGTTCGAGCCGGGGACCGACCTCGCGCTCGTACCCGTTGCCGGTCGGCGTGTAGTACTCCGTGCCCTCGAGCGCGTCGGGCAGGTACTGCTGGCGGGCGACCCCGTGCTCGGCGTCGTGCGAGTAGACGTACCCCTTGCCGTGCCCGAGCCGCTTCGCCCCCGGGTAGTGCGCGTCGCGGAGGTGCACCGGGACGACGCCCATCCGCCCGGCCTTGACGTCCGCGACCGCCGCGTTGACGCCGTTGTACGACGCGTTCGACTTCGGGGCCGTGGCGAGGTAGACCACGGCCTCGGCCAGGGGGATGCGCCCCTCGGGCATCCCGATGAGCTGCACCGCCTGCGCTGCCGCGACGGCGATCGGCAGGGCCTGGGGATCGGCCATGCCGATGTCCTCGGACGCCGAGATGATGATGCGTCGGGCGATGAACCGCGGGTCCTCGCCCGCCTCGATCATCCGCGCGAGGTAGTGCAGCGCGGCGTCGACGTCGCTCCCCCGCACGGACTTGATGAAGGCGCTGATGACGTCGTAGTGCTCGTCGCCCTGCCGGTCGTACCGCAGCAGCGCCCGGTCGACCGCCGCAGCCACCGTGTCGGCGTCGACCAGCGGCACCGTCTCGACGTCACCGAGGGACAGGTCGTCGAGGGCCGTGTCCTCGTCGGGGTCAGCGTCGTCGGCGTCGGCGTCGCGCGCGTCGTCGGCCCGCGCGGCGATCGCCGAGGACGCGGCGGCCTCGAGTGCGGTGAGCGCTCGACGGGCGTCACCGGAGGACAGTCGGACGATCGCCGCCCGTGCGTCGTCGCCGAGGACGACCGAGCCGCCCAGTCCGCGCGGGTCCTCGACCGCCCGGTCGACGAGCATGCCGAGGTCCTCGTCGGTCAGTGGCTTGAGCGTCAGGAGGAGGGAACGTGAGAGCAGTGGCGAGATCACGGAGAACGACGGGTTCTCGGTCGTCGCGGCGATGAGGATCACCCACCCGTTCTCGACGCCCGGCAGCAGGGCGTCCTGCTGGGCCTTGCTGAACCGGTGGATCTCGTCGAGGAACAGCACGGTGGTCGAGCCGTAGAGGTCACGGTGCGTGAGGGCCTTCTCCATGACCTCGCGCACGTCCTTCACGCCGGCGGTCACGGCCGAGAGCTCGACGAACTCGCGACCGGACTGCCGGGCGATCGCCTGCGCCAGGGTCGTCTTGCCGGTGCCCGGCGGCCCCCAGAGGATCACGGACACCCCGCCCGGGTTCTCGCGTGTGCCGGTGGCGAGCTGCACCAGCGGGCTGCCCCGCCCGAGCAGGTGCTGCTGCCCGGCGACCTCGTCCAGGCTCGTCGGCCGCATCCGCACCGCCAGCGGGACGGACCCCTGAGCCAACCCCGCGCGACCACCCGTCGTGGGCGCGCGCATGCCCGATCGATCCGCTGCCATGCTCCGATCGTAGGCCGGACCGCCGACGTGCTGCGTGCCTCCAGGCCGGCCGTGCCCCTCGGTCCGCTACGCTCGTCGGCACAGTCGACGAGAGGTCCGATCAGCACCGTGGCACCGAAGAACCAGGCGCGCGACAACCGCGAGGCGCGCGAGCGGCTCCGTCTCTACCAGGCCCGACAGGGGGTGCACGACCGGCAGCGACGCCGGCGGGTACGGGACAACGTCGTCGGCACGGGCGTGCTCCTCCTGGTCGCGGCGCTGGCCACCGGGTCGCAGTTCGCCTTCGCGGGGTCGCAGGCCGGGGACACGCCGGACGCGAGCGCGAGTGCGACGTCCGCCCCGACCCCTTCGGCGAGTGCGACGGCCGGCAACACCGGCACGGTGCCGAGCAAGGGCATCGCGGACGGGGCGACCTGGACCGGCTCGCTGACGCTGAACAAGAGCGTCGAGCTCGGCATCGAGCTCGACGGCGAGGACGCTCCGCAGGCGGCGAGCGTCGAGATCGACCTCATCCGCAAGCAGTTCTACGAGGGCACCACCTGCCACCGCCTGGCCGACAGCGCCGACTTCCGGTTCCTGCAGTGCGGGTCCGCGAACGGCGACGGGACGGGCGACGCCGGGTTCCAGTACGGACCGCTCGAGAACGTCCCGAGCGACGGCAGGTACGCCGAGGGCACCCTCGCGATCGCGCGTGGTGCGTCGCCGTACTCGCAGTCGACGCAGTTCTTCATCGTCTACGGCGACACGACCCTGGACGGCTCGACGGGCGGGTACACCGTCGTCGGCAAGGTCACGAGCGGGCTCGACGACCTGGAGCGCGAGATCACCTCGAAGGGCATCGCGTCGGCGGGCTCGGACGGCACCGGTGCGCCGAAGGTCGCGACGACGATCACCGGCGCGACCATCCGCAAGGCCGACTGACCGGACGGGTCGGCCCCGGCACCGAGTACCCGGTCGTCCACAGCCCGGACGTCCGACTGGCCCCCGGGACCCTCCGGTGCAATAGGCTGACGACCTGACCGTGCCGACGGCGACGTCGGTGATGCACGACCACGATCGAGGCGAGACCTGTGGGACCTGACGAAGCAACGACCTGGGGCCGGGTCGACGAGAACGGGACGGTGTACGTCCGGTACGACGACGGCGAGAAGGCCGTCGGCGAGTACCCGGACGCCACCCCGGACGAGGCCCTCGCGTACTTCGCGCGCAAGTACGCCGACCTCGAGGGGCAGGTGAAGATCGCCGAGCAGCGCGTCCAGCGCGGCGCCTCGGCGAACGACGTCGCCCGGACCGTCGAGCACCTGCGGACGCAGGTCGCCGAGGCCCGTGTGGTCGGCGACCTGAAGTCGCTCGAGAACCGCGTCGCGAGCCTGTCCGAGCAGGTGGGCTCGCTCACCAAGGAGCAGCAGGCACAGGCACAGCAGGCACTCACCGACGCGCTGGCGTACCGCACCTCCCTGGTCGAGGAAGCCGAGTCACTCGCCGCCGTCGACCCGGCGCGCGCGCAGTGGAAGCAGATCACCGCGCAGCTCGACGACGTCTTCGCCCGCTGGCAGCAGCACCAGCACGACGGCCCGCGCCTGCCGAAGAACGAGGCCAACGAGCTCTGGAAGCGCTTCCGAGCCGCCCGTTCGACGGTCGACCAGCACCGCCGCGCCTTCTACTCCGAGCTCGACGCACAGCACCGCGACGCGCGGAACCGCAAGCAGGAGCTGGTGCAGCAGGCCGAGGCGCTCGCGACCCGCGGGTCGGACGGCATCCCCGCGTACCGCGAGCTGCTCGACGACTGGAAGCGTGCCGGTCGCGCCGGGAAGCGCCACGACGACGCGCTCTGGGCACGGTTCAAGGCCGCCGGCGACGTGCTCTTCGAGCAGCGCCACGCCGAGACCGCGGTGGAGAACGAGGAGTTCTCCGCGAACCTCGTCGCGAAGCAGGCCCTGCTGACCGAGGCCGAGCCGCTCCTGCAGCAGACCGACCGTGTCGCCGCCCGCCGCACCCTGACGGACATCCAGCGCCGGTGGGACGAGATCGGCAAGGTCCCGCGTGGCGACGTCCGCCGGATCGAGGACCGACTCCGTGCGGTCGAGGACCACGTGCGGAGCCTCGAGGACCAGCACTGGAAGGCCTCCGACCCCGAGCGCAAGGCACGGCAGACCGGCCTCGCGAGCCAGCTCGAGGACGCCATCGGCAAGCTCCAGGCCGAGCTCGAGGCCGCCCAGGCCTCCGGCGACTCCCGCAAGATCAAGGAGGCGCAGGAGGCCCTGGACGCCCGCAAGATCTGGCTCGACGCACTCGGGAGCTGACGAGCACCACGCAGAGGACGCCCCGCGACCGTCGATCGGTCGCGGGGCGTCGTGCTGCGTGCTGCGTGCCGTGTGCTGCGTGCTGCGTGCTGCGTGCCGTGTGCCATGTGCCGTGTGCCCGAGACTCGGGCTGCGCGACGGTCCTCGTGCTCGGACGCGCGAGAGGCGTCGCTCAGGCCGAGACTCGCACGCGGCCGGGCCGCCCCAAGTACGGCGTCAGACCGGTGCGGGCAGCCCGAGCAGCAGACGGATGTCGAGGTCGTCCTGGCGCATCTGGGCCGCGAGCTCGTCCATCGACGAGAACGCGACCATGCCGCGCACGTAGGAGACGAACAGCACCGAGATCGTGTCGCCGTACAGGTCGATGTCGACGTCGAGCAGGTGCGCCTCGATCTGCTTCGCCGGGACGCCCTGGAACGTCGGGTTGTTGCCCACCGACACCGCTGCCGGGTACACGGTGCCCTCGTGCAGCACGCGGGCCGCGTAGACGCCGTCCGCGGGGACGAACCCCTCGCACGCCGGGTCGAGGTTCGCCGTCGGGTACCCCATGGCACGACCACGCTGGTTCCCGTGCACCACGGTGCTCCGGACCGCGTGCTCGCGACCGAGCAGGCGGGCGGCCTCGGCAACGCGACCGTTGCCGAGCAGTTCGCGGATCCAGGTCGAGGAGACGCGGCGTTCGTCGGACGGGCGGACGTCGTCGCGCAGGTCGACGTCGTCGATGAGCTCGACACGGAAGCCGTGCTGCTCCCCCAGTC
This sequence comes from Curtobacterium sp. HSID17257, assembly GCF_003989515.1. Lineage (GTDB taxonomy): Bacteria > Actinomycetota > Actinomycetes > Actinomycetales > Microbacteriaceae > Curtobacterium. Next base: position 6,556 of record NZ_RBLU01000079.1, on the reverse strand, counting down.
GACGCAGCAGGTCGACGTCCCCGGCGCCGCGGGCACCGAAGCGGAAGTCGCTGCCGACGAAGACCAGCTCGGCGTGCAGGGTGCCGACCAGGATCTCGGAGACGAACGCCTCGGGCGCCTGCGACTGCAGGTCCTGGTCGAAGCGGAGCAGGAGCATCGCGTCCACCCCGATGTCCTCGAGGAGCTCACGTCGCTGCGCGGTGCTCGTCAGCGCGGGTGGCACGCGGTCGGGGTCGATGACGCTGAGCGGGTGGCGGTCGAAGGTCACCACGGTGGAGACGAGTCCGCGATCGCTGGCGGCACGCTCGAGGTGCGCGATCACCGCGCGGTGTCCGACGTGGACCCCGTCGAACTTGCCGATGGTGACGGCGCTCGGGCCGAAGCCCTGCGCCACGTCCGCGACGTCGTCGTAGTACTGCACGCCGGGCCCTACTCGCCGACCGTCGCGGACGCCGTGGCGGGCTCGGCGACGGCGGTCCGGTGGTGCTTCCGCAGCCACCAGAGTCCGGCGATCGGGAGCACGAGCGGCGCGAAGACGTAGCCGAGGCCGTAGTACGACCACACGGTGTCGTCGGGGAACAGCTGCCGGTCGAGCAGCGACAGGGTGCCGACGATCAGCACACCGGCCATCTCGAAGCCGATGGTCACGCACGCGACGCGGTACCAGGCGCGGCCGGGGGCGATGAGCGCGATCATCGCGACGATGTAGACCACGGCCGCGACGGCACTGAGCGTGTAGGCGAACGGCGCGAACGAGAACTTCTCGATGATCTGGACGACGCTGCGCCCGGTGGCCGCGAGGGCGAGGATGCCGTACACGGCGATGAGGACGCGGCCGACGCCGGTCGCGAGGGAGGATCTGTTCGCCACGGCGACGAGTCTACCGACGACGGGTGACGTGCGCGGACGCCCGGCAGCCGGCACCGGCACCGGCACCGGCACCGGCACCGGCAGCGCGCAGCAGCCGAGCACGCAGCGCGCCCGAGGTCAGTTCAGCGCGAACCAGATCTGGTACATGCGGTAGACCATCACCGCGACGGTGAAGGCCCCCGCTCCGAGGACGACCGTGCTCCACTTCGTGCGGTCGATCAGCGCCCACAGGATCGCAGCCGGCGGCACGAGCAGCACCGACACGGCGTACACCCCGAACTCGAGCGCGTTGCCCTGCGGCGGACTGCCGACCGCGGGGAGCACGAGCGAGATCACGCCCTGCGCCAGGAGCAGGAGCTCGATCACCGCGAGCGAACCGACCGTGTAGTCGTTCGGCTTCCAGCCGAGGAACCCGACCACCACGGCGAACAGCCCGGCGACGACGGCCAGCGCGAGCTGCACCCACATGAACCACTCGATCACGCGTGCGCTCCGTCCGTCGTGGTGCCGACGGTCGTCGGCGCCGGGAAGTTCGTGATGACCCGCAGGCGACCGCGTCGCACCGACACGAGGCCGACCAGTCGGTCGTCCTCCTGCGCCACCGCGGCGACCGGGCCGTCGTGGTCGGGGTGCTCCAGCGCGACCCGCTTGCCGTCCGTCAGGTCCTTCGCCGCAGCCGCGTCGAGCGTGACGACGTCGAACAGTCGCCGTGCGACGTCCGCCGGACGTGCCAGGGCTGCTGCGACGTCGACGGAGTCGTCCTCGAGGTCCACCGCGTCCGCCACGTCGAACGGTCCGACGGCGGTGCGTCGGAGGGCGGTGAGGTGGGCGCCCGTCCCGAGGGCGGCGCCGACGTCCCGTGCCAGGGCCCGGACGTACGTCCCCGAGGAGCAGTCGACCACGACGTCGACGTCCACCACGGGGACGTCCACGCCGTCGACGGTGACGGTGTGGTCGTCGCGCCCGGTCACGAGGAAGCGGGACACCGTGACCGTGCGGGAGCGCAGGACGACCTCCTCCCCCTTCCGGGCGAGGTCGTAGGCCCGTCGCCCGTCGACCTTGATCGCACTCACCGTCGAGGGCACCTGGTCGATCACCCCGCGCTGGGCGGCGACCGCGTGCTCGATCGCGTCGTCGGAGACGTCCGCGCCGGCGACCCCCACGGCTGACGTCGGCGTGCCGTCCGCGTCGTCCGAGTCCGTCCCGACGCCCAGCCGGATCGTCGCCGTGTAGGTCTTGCCGAGGCCGACCAGGTGTGTCAGGAGCCGCGTGGACGGCCCGGCACCGAGCAGCAGCAGGCCGGTCGCCATCGGGTCGAGGGTGCCCGCGTGGCCGATCTTCTTGAGACCGAGCCGCCGACGTGCGATCGACACCACCCGGTGACTGGAGATGCCCTGCGGCTTGTCGACGAGGAGGATGCCGTCAGGCGGGGTAGCGAGCACCGGACGAGGCTACCAGCGACGTGCGGCTGCCCGACCTCGCACAGCCTCGGTCAGCAGGCGTCGTTCCACTCGCGTCGGGGGTGGTCCGGGTCCGTCACGTCGAGCACGGCCGAGGCGGCGATCTTGACGTCCGCGCGACGCTCGAGTCGGCCGTCCTCCTGCTCCACCCACAGCGACCAGCGCCAGAGGTTCCTGGTGCCCGACGCGAGCAGGCCCTGCCCGTGCACGACGAGCACGCCCTCGCCCGCTCCGGTCGTGCGGAACGGGGTGACGACGTCGGCGCGGAGGACGTCGAGGTCGGTGGAGGGGGCCGCCGCGGCCATCGCGGACACACCGTGCTGCTGGAACGCCGCGACCAGCGCAGCAGCAACCCGCTCGAGGTCGGTGCCGTCCTGACCGTCGATGCCGACGACCGTCCGGTTCGTCCCGACCTGTGCGATCACCTCGCTCGCGATCGCGGCCATCGTGTCGGTCTCCTGCGGTGCCCAGCGTGCCATGCACCCACCGTAGGCTGTCGTGGTGAACGCGAGCGGAGCCTCCCGGCCGTCTGTGGAGAACCCGACGGACCCGAGCCGTCCCGACATCGCCGCCCCGCTCGTGGCCTGGTTCCGCGCCCAGGCGCGCGACCTGCCGTGGCGCCGCCCGGGCTTCCCCGCCTGGGGCACCCTGGTCAGCGAGATCATGCTCCAGCAGACGCAGGTCGCGCGGGTGGTCCCCCGCCTGGAGGCGTGGCTCACCCGGTGGCCGACCCCTGCGGACCTCGCGGCGTCACCGCCCGGCGACGCGGTCCGTGCCTGGGACCGGCTCGGCTACCCGAGACGCGCGCTCGCGCTGCACGCGGCGGCGACCGCGATCGCCGAGCAGCACGACAACGTCGTCCCGCGCGACGTCGACGCGCTCCTCGCCCTGCCCGGCATCGGTGACTACACCGCCAGGGCCGTCGCGGTCTTCGCGTACGGCGACCGGCACCCCGTCGTCGACGTCAACGTCCGGCGTGTGCTCGCCCGGGCGGTCCTCGGCGAGGGCGAGCCCGGTCCCGCGAAGGCGAAGCGGGACCTGCCGCTCATGGAGTCGGTGCTCCCCGAGGACCGCGACGACGCCGCCGCGACGAACGCCGCGGTGATGGAGCTCGGCGCGCTCGTCTGCATCGCCCGCTCCCCCGCGTGCGACGCGTGCCCGATCGCGGACCGCTGTGCCTGGCGGGCGGCCGGCTACCCGGAGCACGACGGGCCGCGGGCGCCGAGGCAGGCACGCTTCGCCGGCAGTGACCGCCAGGTGCGCGGCCTCGTGATGGCCGAGCTGCGGGCGAGCGACGTGCCCGTCAGCCGTGACGAGGTCGACCTGGTCTGGCCGGACGCCGAGCAGCGTGCCCGGGCGCTCGCATCCCTGTTGCGCGACGGGCTCGTGGTCGGCGACGACGCGACCGGGTACCGCCTGCCCGACGCCTGACCGACGCCGAGTGCGACTCCGCCGGGCCGCCCGACGCACGACGACGGCCGCCGGACTCCTCGTCCGACGGCCGTCGTGCTGCTGCAGTGGATCAGGCGCGCTCGTCGCGCTCTTCGTCCTCGTCGTCGTCGTGCTTGTACGGGTCGGCGTCGCCCGCGTACTGCGCTCCGGCCGACGCGGCCCGCACCTGTGCGTCGCGCTGCTGCGCCTGGACGAGCAGGTCCTCCATGTGCGCCGACGTCTCGGGCAGCGCGTCCGCGATGAACTCCAGCGACGGGGTGAGCCGCGCCGTGATGTTCTTGCCGACCTCGCTGCGGAGCATGCCGGTCGCTGCCTTGAGCGCCGCAGCGGAGTCGGCGCGCTCCTCGTCGGTGCCGTACACCGTGTAGAACACCGACGCGTGCTGCAGGTCGCCGGTCACCCTGACGTCGGTGATGGTGACGAAGCCGAGGCGCGGGTCACGCAGCCCCTTGTCGAGCCGCCGAGCGACGACTTCCTTGATGCGGTCCGCCATCTTGCGTGCGCGCTGCGGATCGGCCATGGGTGCCTCCTGGGGCAGGAATCTTCTGGTGGAACGGGACGGACCCCGCCCCTCCCGGAGGAGGAGCGGGGTCCAGGATAGCCAGGCGTCAGTCGCGCGGCTTCTCGACGAGCTCGGTGGTCTCGATCTCGTCACCGATCTGGATGTCGTTGTACTTACCCAGACCGATACCGGCCTCGAAGTCCGTGCGGACCTCGGTGACGTCGTCCTTGAAGCGACGCAGCGACTCGATGGCCAGGCCGTCGGCGAGCACCACACCGTCACGGATGACGCGCGCCTTGGCGTTGCGCGTGATCGTGCCGGAGCGGACGATGACACCGGCGATGTTGCCGAACTTCGAGGAGCGGAACACCTCGCGGATCTCGGCGACACCCGACTGGACCTCTTCGTACTCGGGCTTGAGCATGCCCTTGAGGGACTGCTCGATGTCCTCGAGTGCGTTGTAGATGACCGAGTAGAAGCGCACGTCGATGCCCTCGCGCGCAGCACGCTCGCGGGCCTTGACGTCCGGGCGGACGTTGAAGCCGACGACGATCGCGTTGTCGATCGTGGCCAGGTCGATGTCCGACTCCGTGATCGCACCCACACCGCGGTGCAGGATGCGGAGCTGGACGCTGTCGTCGACCTCGATGTCCAGGAGCGACTGCTCGAGTGCCTCGACGGCACCGGAGACGTCACCCTTGATGATGAGGTTGAGCGAGTCGACCTTGCCCTCCTCGAGAGCACGGGTGAAGTCCTCGAGCGAGATGCGCTTGCGGGCCTTGGCCAGCTGGGCGTTGCGCTCGGCTGCCTCACGCTTCTCGGCGATCTGGCGGGCAGTGCGGTCCTCTTCCGTGACCAGGAAGGTGTCACCGGCGCGCGGCACCGACGACAGACCCTGCACCTGGACCGGGCGGCTCGGCGTCGCGGCCTTGACCGCCACACCGTTCTCGTCGGTCATCGCACGGACGCGGCCGTAGGCCGTCCCCGCGACGATGGCGTCACCGACGTGCAGCGTTCCGGACTGGATGAGCACCGTGGCGACCGAACCGCGACCCTTGTCGAGTCGGGCCTCGATCGCGACACCACGGGCGTCCTTGTCGGGGTTCGCACGCAGGTCGAGACCGGCGTCCGCCGTGAGCAGCACCGCGTCGAGCAGGTCCTGGATGCCGACGTTGTTGCGCGCCGACACGTCGACGAACATGACGTCGCCGCCGTACTCCTCGGCCACCAGGTTGTACTCGGTGAGCTGCTGCCGGACCTTCGCCGGGTTCGCGCCCTCCTTGTCGATCTTGTTCACCGCGACCACGATCGGCACACCGGCCGACTGGGCGTGGTTCAGCGCCTCGATCGTCTGGGGCATGATGCCGTCGTCCGCCGCGACCACGAGGATCGCGATGTCCGTCACCTGCGCACCACGGGCACGCATGGCGGTGAAGGCCTCGTGACCCGGGGTGTCGATGAACGTGATCGGACGCTCGATGCCCTCGTGCTCGGTGACGATCTGGTACGCACCGATGTGCTGCGTGATGCCGCCTGCCTCGCCCTCGACCACCTTCGAGTTGCGGATGGCGTCGAGGAGTCGGGTCTTACCGTGGTCGACGTGACCCATGACGGTGACGACCGGGGGACGCTGCTGCAGGACGGAGTCGTCCTCGTCGGCGTACTCGGCGTCGATGTCGATGTCGAAGCCCTCGAGGAGCTCGCGGTCCTCGTCCTCCGGCGAGACGATCTGGATCTTGTAGCCGAGTTCCTCGCCGAGGACCTCGAACGTCGCCTCGTCCAGCGACTCGGTCGCCGTGGCCATCTCACCGAGGTGGAACAGCACGGTCACCAGGTTGCCGGGCATGGCGTCGATCTTGTCCGCGAAGTCCGAGATGCTCGCACCGCGACGGAGCCGCACGACCGTGTTGCCGTCGCCACGAGGGACCTGCACACCGCCGAGCGACGGCGCCTGCCGCATCTCGTACTCGGCGCGCTTCGTCCGCTTCGACTTGCGGGCACGGCTCTTGCCGCCACCACGACCGAACGCACCTGCGGTACCACCACCGGGGCCACGACCGCGGCCACCGCCACCGGCGGGACGCGGGCCACTGAAGGCCGGACGGGGGAAGCCGCCACCGGCACCACCGGCACCGCCCGGACGACCACCGGGGCCGCCACGACCGCCACCCTGGCCCGGGCGCTGCCCGAAGCCGGGGGCACGGTTCGCCTGACCGGGGCCACCGGGACGCGGAGCACCCGGGCGCGGCACGCCGAGATCGGAAGAGCACAC
>NZ_RBLU01000078.1 GCF_003989515.1 Curtobacterium sp. HSID17257 | reverse complement strand
CCGACCCCGGTGGCGAGCGCGTCGCCCACGCCTGCTCCGGCCGCGTCGACGGGCGCCGGCGACGGACGGACCGCAGCTCGGGGGAACGGCACCGGAGCCCTCGCGTACACCGGAGCCGACGGGCTCGTGCTCCTCGCCGCCCTGGCTGCTGCCGCTGTCGGGCTCGGAGCGAGCGGATGGTGGGTCGCCCGGCGCAGGCGTGCGACCGACGACACCGACTGACCGACGACGCCACCGGACGACGGACGGTGCCGCCACCGGTCGAGGGCTGCCGGACCCCGACCGGTGCCGGCGCCTCCGGCCGAGCGCGGCTCCGGTCGGACGTCCGGGGCGCCGGCGGTAGACTCGGACCACGATCCGCATGCCCGAAAGAGGTCCTGTGTCCGACTCCGTGGACGACGCCGGCCAGCGCGCGCGGTACTGGCCGATCCCCGTCCTCCGGGCCGTCCCAGCCGCGGTCGTGGCCCTCGTCATCACCTTCTCGTCCAACCACGCCGCCGGCTACGGCCTGCTGCTCTTCGGCGGGTTCGTGGTCGTCGACGCCGTCGTGCTCGGGTGGGCCGCCCTCCGCCGGATGCCCGCAGACGGGCGGTCCCGGGCGACCACGCTCGTGCAGTCGGTGGGCTCCCTCGTCGCCGGCGTCGCCGCTCTCGCGACGAACGGCGTCGGGCTCCCGGCGTTCATCACGGTCGTCGTGGGTTGGGCCGTGCTGACCGGCGCCGTCGAACTCGCACAGGGGGTCCGCGCGCGCGGTCGATCGCCGTTCGCCCGCGACTGGACGACGATCGGTGGCCTCACGCTGCTGCTGGCCGTGGCGTTCCTGCTGACACCGCCGGACTACTCCCAGCAGCTCGGCGGCGTCGAGCAGGTCACCGGCACCCTGGACGCCGCCGTCGTCCTGGTCGGGCTGCTCGGCGCCTACCTCGCCATCGCGGCGGTCTTCCACGTGATCGCCGGACTCTCGCACAAGTGGGGCACGACGGCGCCTGCCGCAGCCCCGGACGGAGCACCACACGCATGAGCACCCCCAGCCGTCGCGACCGCCTGCGCCCCGCCGAGCTCCTCGTGATCTCGGCGGTCGTCGCGGTGTTCACCGGAGCGGTCGTGCTCTTCTCCACGCGAGAGCTCGAACTCTCCCTGGTGTTCCTCGGCGTCGCGTTCATCGTGGTCGTCGTGATCCTCGCGATGCTGCAGCTCGCGGCCTCGAGCGACCAGGACGACAACGACATGCTCGGCGGCCACCGGTCGCCGGGTGAGCGGTCCGAGGGCGACGACTTCCACTGACCCCGCTACGGCGATCCTCGGCGTCCGCGCCGACACGCCCGAGCGTCCCGGTTCACGCCCTCCCTGTCAGGATCGGCACGCCGTCCGACACCGCTGTGTGAAGGGGGACCACCGATGGACGTGACCGCGCAGACGGACGAGGAGATCGTCCGTGCACTGGCGGCCGTCGTCGAGGATATTTGGGGGGACTGACGACCGGGAGGCACGGGGCGGACCCGTCCCGTGCCTCCCGTCCGCCGGTGGGTCGCGTCCGCACCCCGCACGCCCTCAGGGCACGCGGGCCGCGACGACGTCGCGGGCCAGCGTCCGCGTCGCGCGGTTCGGCTCCGGATCGGCGCGCATCGCCAGGCCGATGCGCAGGGGCTCGACCGCGTCCTCGAGCTCCAGGACGGCGCCGTCGTGCCGGACACCCGCGTCCGGCACGACACCGACGCCCAGTCCCGCCGACGCGAAGCGGACGACGGCGGGCATGTCGTTCATCTCGGCGACGACCCGTCGGCGGATGCCCAGCCGGTCGAGCGCCGTGTCGAGGATCGTCCGGTTGCCGAACCCGTGCGCCGTGTCGACGAACGGCTCCCCGGCGAGTTCGGCCAGCGACACCGACCGGCGACGTGCCAGCGGGTGGTCCGCCGCGGTGAAGACCCGGAAGGGCATCTCGCGCAACGGTTCGACCACCAGACCGGGCGGCACCGTCGGCAGCGCCGTGTACGCCAGGTCGAGCCGCCCAGCGACCAGGTCCTGCACGAGACCCGTCGTCCCCGTGGGCGAGGTCATGAGCTCCACCGCCACGAGCGGGTGCCGCTGCCGGAACCGTCGGAGCACCCCGGTCAGGTCGACGACGTCCATGCTCGTGAAGATCCCCAGGCGCACCCTGCCCCGCAGGTCGGCGTCGTCGACGGTCGCCAGGTCCCGCATCCGGTCGAGCGAGTCGAGCACGGACCGCGCGTGGGGGAGCAGGTCCTCGCCGGCGGTGGTGAGCACGAGACGGCGGCCCGTGCGGTCGAACAGTCGCACGCCGAGCGTTCGTTCCAGGGACGCGATGCCGGCGGAGACGGTCGACTGCGCGGCCCACAGCCGCTCGGCGGCCCGCGTCACGCTCCCCTCGGACGCGACGGCCACGAACTGTTCCAGCAGACGGGTCTCCATCGGATGAGTATCGACCGGATCGATGTCGATCATCAAGAGCGCCCGTTGGACTCGATGACTTGATCGGAGCACCATCGGAGCATGTCCTCGACCACCACCGCAGTCCCGGCTCCGCAGACCGGATCCCGCACCGTGCCCGCTCCGCGAGGGCGACGCGCGCACTCCCGCCGCCGCCACGGGTTCGGCTTCTGGGCCGTCGCCTTCGCGTTCCTGTCGGTGATGGCCTTCGCGACCGTCCCGGCGCCCCTCTACGTGATCTACCAGGCGCGTGACGGGTTCCCGACCTTCACCACGACGGTCGTCTTCGCCGCCTACGGCGTGGGGGTCGTCGCCTCGCTCTTCCTGGCCGGACACCTCAGCGACGTGCACGGACGACGTCCGCTGATCCTGGTGTCGATCGCCCTCGAGCTCGTCGCGGCCGTGCTCTTCCTGCTGTGGTCGGACGTCGCCGGGCTCGTCGTGGCGCGGTTCGTGACCGGACTCGGCGTCGGCCTGCTCACCGCGACCGCGACCGCGCACCTGGGGGAGCTCCGGGTCCGTGCGACCGGCTCGTCGTCGTCGGCGCAGGGAGCGAGCGTCGCCGCGGGCGCGGTCAACCTCGGCGGGCTGTCGATCGGCGCCCTGGTCGGCGGGGCGCTCGCCGAGTACGTCGGACAGCCGCTCGTGGTGCCGTACGTGGTGTTCGTCGTCGCCCTGGTCGTCGCGTTCGCGGTGGTCCTCGCCGCGCCGGAGACCGTCGAGCGTCCGGAGCAGCCGGTGCCGTACCGACCGCAGCGGATGGCTGCTCCCGACGGACAGGCCGGCGTGTTCTGGGCCGCCGGTACCGCTGCCTTCGCCGCCCTGGCCGTGCAGGGGCTCTTCACCTCGGTGGCGCCGACGTTCCTCGGCACCACGTTCCACGTCACCGACCGGCTCGCCGCGGGCGCCACCACGTTCGGGGTCTTCGCCGCGAGTGCCGTGTCGCAGATCGTCTTCGCGAAGCTGACCCAGCGACGCCAGATCCGGCTCGGTCTGGTGCTGCTCGTCGGCGGTCTCCTCGTGCTCGCGGTCGCCGCAGTGCTCCTGCAGGTCGCGGGCTTCATCGGCGGCGGGGTCGTCGCGGGTGCCGGTGTCGGGCTGCTCTTCCGGGCGTCGATCGCCCGAGCAGGGTCGCTCGTCGGGCCGGAGCAGCGCGGCGGGGTGCTCGCGGCCACGTTCCTCATCGCGTACGCGGGACTGACCGTGCCCGTCGTCGCGGTCGGCGCGGCGCTCCTGGTCGTGCCGACGCTCCCGGTGCTCCTCGGGTACGTGGCGTTCGTCGTCGTGCTCGCCCTGGTCGCCGGTCTGCGCCTGGCGGCCCACGCGGAGTAGTCCGCCGCGACGCGCTGTGCCGCGGGGTCCCGGATGGATCGAACCACGAGCACGACATCGAACCAGCAGTGCTCCCTGGTTCGATGTCGATCTCGTGGTTCGGCGCCGGGAAGGAGGGGCAGCGCACCCTCGGCGCGCCGATGCCGCCGACCGCCCCGGCATACTGGGGCGCATGCCCCAGCAACGCCGACGCCCGGCCGTCACCGTCGTCGCCGCGGTCGTCGCGGCCGGTCTGGTCGTCGGCGGCTTCGCCCTCACGGCACAGCGCAGCGGTGAGGACCCGGTGGTCGGCGGCGGGACCCCTGCCGGCACCCCGGGCACCACGGTCGACCGCAGCGCACCCGCTGCCGGCGGGATGACCCGCGACGGCACCGTCACCATCGAACGGACCGGCCCCGACCTGCCCGGCGCCGACGTGCTCGACCGCTGCGACTCCGACCGCCGCGCCGTGGTCGCCCGGTACGAGACCGCCGCCCTCGGACCGGTCGAAGTGCAGTGCGGCACGTCCGGACAGGGCTACGAACACATCCGCGTCCGGCACACCGCCGACTGGCAGGACGTCGTCCGGGGCCACGGCTCACGGGACTGGGACGACGCGATGCTCACCGCCGTCCGGTCCGTGCTGGAGTCGCCGCCCGCCGGGTACCCGCAGGACGCCGGTGACGGCAAGGTCTGCTACGCCGCGGCAGTGCGCTTCGACGACGGGTCGCGACCGGCAGCGGAGCCGAACGTGCGGGTGATCGTGTCGGAGACGACCGACCGGGTGATCACCGCGTTCCCCACCGACGACGGCGGCTGCTGACCACACCGCACGCGCCGCACGGCTCGGTGCCGCGCCGTCCCTACGCGTGCACCTCGTGCTCGTGCCGCTGGTGCGACGCGGGCTCGAGTTGGAAGGTCGAGTGCTCCACCGGGACGTCGAAGTGCTCGGCGACGCACTGCTGCAACGCGTCGAGGATCCGCGGCGCGTGGGCGGTCGAGAAGCAGTGGTCGTCCACCACGACGTGCGCCGTGAGGTTCGGCACCCCGGTCGCCACGAGCGTCGCGTGCAGGTCGTGCACGGCGATGACGTGGTCGAGTTCGAGGATGTGCGCCCGCACGTCGTCCAGGTCGAGCCCGGGCGGTGTCGACTCGAGCAGCACGTTCGCCGTCTCGCGCAGCAGCCGGACCGCGCGCGGCAGGATGAGCAGCCCGATCAGGATCGCCGCGATCGAGTCGGCCCGCTCCCACCCGGTGACCGCGAGCACGACGGCGGCGGCGATGACCGCGACGGACCCGAGGGTGTCGTTGAGCACCTCGAGCCGCGCCGCCCGCGAGGTGAAGCCCTCGCCCGACGCCCGGGCGAGCACCGCGTAGGCGACGAGGTTGCCGACGAGTCCGACCACACCGAACACGAGCAGCGGGCCGGCGTGGACCTCGGCGGGGACGAACAGCCGCTGGATCGCCGAGACGACGACGAAGACGCCGACCGCGAGCAGGATGGCTGCCTGCGCCGTGGCACCGAGCACCTCGGCGCGCTGGTAGCCCCACGTCCGTTGCGCCGTCGGTGAGCGGCGCGCGAGCCGGGTGGCGACCAGCCCGATGCCGAGGCCGCCGGTGTCGACGACCATGTGCCCCGCGTCGACGAGCAGCGCGAGGGAGCCGGTGACGACCGCGCCGACGACCTCGGCGAGCAGGATGCCCGCCGAGATGCAGAACGCGACGAGCAGTGCCCGCTCCGAAGCGCCGGCGTGCCCGTGCGCGTGGTCGTGTCCCATGCCTCGATCGTAGGGAACCGTGCCGACACCGTGCCAGGATCGGCAGCGTGACCCGGTCGCCCTACGAGCTGACGACGCCGGAGGACGTGCTCGCCCGGCTGCACCCGCGACTGCGCACGTACTTCGGGGCGGTGCCGTCCGGTCACGTCGGTCGCGGCGAGGGCGTGTTCGCCGTCGTCGGGACGCCACGGCGCTGGGTCTGGCCGCTCCTCGCCGTCTTCGCACGGGACGCCGTGATGTTCCCCGTGTGGGAGCGGGACGTCCCCTTCACGGTCGAGAACCGCCCGGCTCGCGTCGGCCGCGGCGCCGTGGACGGCCGGGAGGCATCGGTCGCCGTGCGCGCGCACCGCACCTTCCGCTTCCGCTCCGGGAGCCGCACGATGGTGGACGCCATCGCCGCCGGACCGCACGGACTCGTCGACCACCTCGGTCGCCGTGGGCGCGTCAGCGCCCTGCTCCGGGCGGAGGCCGACGCGGACGGGCCGGACGCGGGCGCCCTGCGCCTGGTCTCCACCCGCGTGACGGTGCGCGCGCTGGGACGTGACCGGAGCCTCCCGGCCGTCGTCGCCCCGCGCGTGACGCTCGTGGAACGATTCGATGACGATGCCGACGTGCAGCGCGTGTCCCTGCGGCTCTCGGCGCCGCTGGTCGGCACGCTGTACCGGTACGAGGGCTCCTTCCGCTACCGGATCGAGCCCGATGCGAACGGGCCGGACACCGGACCAGGCCGGACAGCACGACGGGGGCAACGATGAGCGACGACACGACCGGCGCACCCAGGGGTCGCGCCGTGATCGCGGGAGCGGGCGGCTTCGTCGGGCAGTACCTGCAGCGCGCCTTCCGCGACGAGGGGTACGAGGTCGTCACGGTCGGACGCACCGGGGACGCGGTGTGGGGCAACACGCTCCGCATCCGCGAGCTCGTCGACGGCGCCGCGATCGTCGTGAACATGGCGGGGAAGAGTGTGAACTGCCGCTACGGACGTCGGAACCGGGCGGAGATCATGCGCTCCCGGGTCGACACCACGCTCGAGCTGGCCGAGGCGATCCGCACCGCCGAGCACCCGCCGCCGCTGTGGCTGAACGCCTCGACCGCGACCATCTACCGGCACGCCGACGACCGACCGCAGGACGAGGTGACGGGGGAGCTCGGCGAGGGCTTCTCGGTCTCGGTCGCCAAGGCGTGGGAGGACGCCCTGTTCAGCGCGGACCTGCCGCACACCCGCCGGGTCGCGCTGCGGATGGCGATCGTGTTCGGCGACGGCAGCGCGCTCGTCCCGCTGCTCCGACTGGCCCAGGCCGGCCTCGGCGGGCCGCAGTTCGACGGGCCGTGGTTCCCGACGCGTGCACGGCTCCGGGCGGGTACGTACCACCACGATCGGCACACGCGTGGGCGGCAGCGGTTCAGCTGGGTGCACATCGCCGACGTCCTCGGGGTGATCCGGTTCGTGCGCGACCACGAGGACATCGACGGACCCGTGAACGTCTCGAGCCCGGAGCCGTCGGACAACCGGACCGTGATGGCGACCATCCGCGACGCGGTCGGGCGACGCTTCGGCCTGCCGACGTGGCGGTGGATGCTCGAGATCGGGTCGTTCGCGATCCGTACCGAGACCGAGCTCGTGCTGAAGAGCCGGTGGGTCGTCCCCACGCGGTTGCTCGAGGCGGGCTACGAGTTCCGGTACCCGCACCTGCGCGGCGCCCTCGCCGGGATCATCGCGGAGCGCCGGCAGCACCGGGGCTGACCGGCTGCGGCACGGGTGTGCCGCCGGCCTCGGGCGCCCCGTCGGTCTCGGCGGTGATCGCGGCCCTGCGAGACGCCGGCGTCTGCGCGAGACGGTCCGGAGCAGCCGAGACGGTCCCGGAACCGGCGGCGTCTCGACGCGACGGCGGCGTCTCGGCGTCGGCGGCCGGCACCAGCCTCGAGGTCCGCGAGGACCACAGCACGGCGACCACCACCACGGCGCCCGCCACGACCTCGACCACGTCCGGCACCTCGCCGAACGCCGCCCACGACGCGAGCACCCCGATCACGGGCACGAGCATCGAGAACGGCGCGACGGTGCTCGACGGGTACCTGCCCATCAGGCGCGACCAGATCCCGTAGCCGACCAGGCTGCCCGCCACGACGATGTAGAGCAGGCCGAGGTCGGCCGGCAGCGCCGACGCGGTGAACGCCGTGCCGAACGCCTGCCCGACCCGCGCCGGGCCCTCGACGAGCAGCGACAGCGCGAACATCGGGACCGGCGGGACGACCGCCCACCACAGGGTCAGGTGGAGCGGGTTGACCGGCCCGGTCCGCCGCGTCGCGACGTTGCCGAGCGCCCAACCGAGGGCTCCGCAGAGCACGAGCACGACCGGCAGCAGCGCCGCGGTCTGCGCCCGGTGCACCGCGATGACGCCGAGGGCTGCGACGGCGACGGACACCCCGACGACCTGGCGGGCGGTGAGCTTCTCGCGCAGCAGCACCCCGGCGAGCACGACCGTGAACGGCGCCGACGCCTGGATCACGAGCGACGCGAGGCCCGTCGGCATCCCCGCTGCCATGCCGAGGTACAGGAACGCGAACTGCAGCACGCCGAGCGTCGCGCCGACGAGCACGATCCACCGGAACGGCACCTTGGGGCGCGGTACGAACAGGATCGTGGGCAGTGCCAGCAGGGTGAAGCGGACGGCGGCGAGCAGGAACGGCGGCCAGTGGTCGAGGGCGATCGCGGTCGCCGGGAAGTTCAGCCCCCACGCCACGGCGACGACGAGGGCGAGGATGCGGTCGCGGAAGAGCACGGATCGATCGTCCCGCACCCGAAGCGGTAGCACCAGCGCACGGTCCGACAGTGTCGTTGTAGGGTCCCTGCATGGTCGGCTTCGACATCGCCCTGCTGCCGGTCCTCCGCGAGCTCGCCGAGCGCGGCAGCGTCACCGCGGTCGCCGCCGCCACGCACCGCACGCCGAGCGCCGTGTCGCAGCAGCTCCGCACCCTCCAGCGCCAGGCCGGCGTGCCCCTGGTCGAGCGGGTCGGGCGCGGTGTGCGCCTCACGTCGGACGGACGGGCGCTCGCCGACATGGCCACCGGTGTCGCCACGGCGCTCGCCACGGTGGAGTCGGCGTGGTCCGAGCACCTCGCCGGGGTCGGCGGGACGGTCGACCTGGCGGTGTTCCCCTCGGCGGCCGAGCTGCTCCTGCCGGGGCTCCTCACCCGGATGCGGGCACACCCGGGGATCGTCCTCGAGCTCTCCGACGTGGACGTGAGCGAGGGGGAGTTCGCCCCGCTGACCGCCGACCACGACGTCGTGATCGGCCACCGCCCGGACGGCGCCCGACGTGCCGACGGTGCCGCCGTCGACGCGGTCGCCCTGCTCCGGGAACCGCTCGACGTCGCCCTGCCGCTCGACCACCCGCTGGCCGACCGGGAGCGTGTCGGCATCGAGGACGTCGTCGACGAGACCTGGATCGGCGTGCCCGAGGACTACCCGATCGACCGCGTGCTCACCGCGTTGGCGGAGGCGTCCGGCACCCCGCCGTCGGTGGCGTTCCGCACGATCCACCTGCCGGTCATCGAGAACCTCGTCGCCGCGGGACACGGGATCGCGCTCGTGCCGCGGTACACGTCGGGGACGCGTGCGGCGGGACGCTTCCGGTTGGCGACGCTCGCCGACGTGCGGGCCGGGCGGCGCATCGAGGCGCTCGCCCGGCCGGACCGCGCGGTCCGACCCGCGGTCCGCACCGTCCTGGAGGCGCTGGTCGCCGAAGCGCGCTCCGTCACCACTTGAGGTGGTGCGGTGCGCGGCGGGGCCGCCCCGCGCCTCCCGTCCGCCCCGCCCGCTCGCGGATCCGCAGGACGCAACGACGGCGACTGCTCGCAGGGGTGTACCGCTGCGAGGAGCCGCCGACGTTGCGTGTTGCGGAAGGAGACGGCCTAGACGTCCAGGCGGTCGACGAGCTCGTCGGCCAGCCCCGTGTAGGTGCCGGGCGTCAGGTTCGTCAGCCGCGCCTTGGCCCCCGACGAGATGTCGAGGCCGTTCACGAACGCGACGAGCTCGTCCTGGCCGATGCGCTTGCCACGCGTCAGCTCCTTGAGCATCGCGTACGGGTCCTCGATGTTCGACTGCCCGGCGGTGACCTCGGCGCGGATGACCGTCTGGATCGCCTCGCCGAGCACCTCCCAGTTGCCGTCGAGGTCCTCGGCGAGCCGACCCTCGTTCACCGCGATCTCACCGAGCCCGCGACGCAGGTTGTCGAGCGCGAGCAGCGAGTGGCCGAACGCGACGCCGATGTTCCGCTGCGTCGTGGAGTCCGTCAGGTCGCGCTGCAGGCGGCTCGTCACGAGGGTCTCGGACAGCGTCGAGAACAGCGCCGACGAGATCTCGAGGTTCGCCTCGGCGTTCTCGAAGCGGATCGGGTTGATCTTGTGCGGCATCGTCGACGACCCCGTGGCGCCGGCCACCGGGATCTGCGTGAAGTACCCCATCGAGATGTAGGTCCACACGTCGGTCGCCAGGTTGTGCAGGATCCGGTTCGCGTGGCGCACCCGGTCGTACAGCTCGGCCTGCCAGTCGTGCGACTCGATCTGCGTCGTCAGCGGGTTCCACGTCAGGCCCAGGCCCTCGACGAACTCCTTCGACAGCGCGGGCCAGTCGGCCTCGGGGTCGGCGGCGAGGTGCGCCGAGAAGGTGCCCGTCGCGCCGGAGAACTTGCCGAGGTACTCGCCGTGCTCGATCTGCGTCAGGACGCGCTCGAGGCGGTAGACGACCACCGCGAGCTCCTTGCCGAGGGTGGTCGGCGTCGCGGGCTGGCCGTGCGTGTGCGAGAGCATCGGCACGGCGCGGAGCTGCTCGGCCATCGTGCGGAGCGTCGCCAGGACGGCGCGGTAGGCGGGCAGCCAGACCTGGTCGACGGTGTCGCGCACGGTCAGGGCGTACGACAGGTTGTTGACGTCCTCGCTGGTGCACGCGAAGTGCGTCAGCTCGGCGATCGCGTCGAGCCCGAGCTCGGACAGGCGACGGCGGACGAAGTACTCGACGGCCTTGACGTCGTGCCGCGTCGTGGCCTCGATCTCGGCGAGCTCCGCGATCTGGTCGTGACCGAAGGTCTCGACGACGCGGCGCAGGGCGGCCTTGTCGTCGATGCTCAGCGGCGAGGTGGTGAACATCGCGTGGTCGGTCAGGAAGATGAGCCACTCGACCTCGACCACGATGCGCGCGCGGTTGAGGCCGGCCTCGGAGAGGTGCTCGCCCACCGTGTGCACGACCGGGTAGTACCGCCCGTCGAGCGGGCTGATCGGCTGCGGGGGAAGGGGGGTCATGGGGCTCCCTGACGGACTGCCGGTTCGAGTTGGCGGAAGAGCGCCCGGCAGGCCCGCTCGACGGTCGAGAGCACTCGGTCGAACTCGTGCCGGTCCGCGTAGTACGGATCCGGTACGTCGGTCTGCTGGGGCCAGGCGTCGTCGTACCGCAGCAGGAGCGTCACCTTGGCGGCGTCGTCCATCGTCGGTGCCCACGAGCGCAGGACGCGTTCGTGGGAGCGGTCGAGTGCGACCACCAGGTCGAGGTCCGGGAACCGGTCCGGGTCGAACTGGCGGGCGCGATGCCTGCTGCCATCGTATCCGCGCGCTGCGAGCGCCGCGATCGTCCGCTCGTCCGCGGGCTCGCCGACGTGCCAGTCGCCGGTGCCCGCCGACTCGACGACGAAGCGGTCGGCCATGCCGGCGTCGGCGGCGACCTGCGCGAAGACGATGCCGGCCATGGGGGAGCGGCAGATGTTGCCGCTGCAGACGAACGAGACGCGGAACGGGGCGTCGGCGTCCGGGCTCATGTGCACATCATGGCGCACCGACGCGACGTCCGCGACGGCGGTCACGGACGCCGGCGGTCCAGCACCGGGCGCACGACGAGTCCGATCAGCCACGAGAACACGGCGAGCACGAACGCGCCGACGATGCCCCAGCCGAAGGACTCGACCTCGAGCCCGAAGCCGATCGTGTCCGAGATGCCGGCGACGATGAGCAGCAGCACGGCGTTCACGATCAGCGAGATCAGCCCGAGCGTCAGGACGTACAGCGGGAAGGCGACGATCCGGATGATCGTGCCGATGACCGCGTTCACGAGCCCGAACACGAACGCCACGAGCAGGAACGTGAGCACGACGGCGGT
Organism: Curtobacterium sp. HSID17257; assembly: GCF_003989515.1. Classification (GTDB taxonomy): domain Bacteria; phylum Actinomycetota; class Actinomycetes; order Actinomycetales; family Microbacteriaceae; genus Curtobacterium. The sequence goes on along the minus strand of NZ_RBLU01000078.1, from coordinate 3,833 downwards.
GGTGTCGCCGTCGCCGAACGGGGTGACGGTGACGCCGCTCACGATCAGGGTGGTGAGCCAGAGCGCGACGGCGTTGACGACGAGGCGGACGAGGAATCGCATGCCGCCATGATGCCCGTCGCACGCCGGACGGTGCCCGGTAGCCTGTGCGCGTGACTGACGAGCGCGTGCACATCCGGCCCGAGGTGGCCGTCCTCCCCGCGTACAAGCAGGGTCGGCAGGCCGCGCCCGACGCGTTCAAGCTCTCGAGCAACGAGAACCCGTTCCCGCCGCTGCCGGGTGTGGTCGAGGCCGTGCAGGCGCAGACCGCCTACAACCGCTACCCGGACGCCACCGCCCTGGCCGTCCGGGCCGTGCTCGCGAACCGTGCCGGGCTCACCGTCGACGAGGTCCACGTCGCGCCGGGCAGCGTCGCGATCCTGCACGAGCTGGCGAAGGCGACGAGCGGCCCCGGCGACGAGGTCGTCTACGCGTGGCGCTCCTTCGAGGCCTACCCGGGTGTCGTGACGGTCGCCGGTGCCACGAGCGTGCAGGTGCCGAACCGGCCGGACGGCGGGCACGACCTCGACGCCATGGCCGACGCGGTCACCGACCGGACCCGCATGGTGATCGTCTGCACGCCGAACAACCCCACCGGCCCGGTCGTGACGGGCGCCGAGTTCGAGGCGTTCATGGCGCGGGTGCCGTCGACCGTGCTCGTGGTGCTCGACGAGGCCTACGCCGAGTTCGTCACCGAGCCCACCGCGGTCCGCGGGACGCCGCTGCTCGAGCGGTACCCGAACCTCGTCGTCCTCCGCACGTTCTCCAAGGCGTACGGACTCGCGGGCCTCCGTGTCGGCTACGCGTTCGGGCCGTCGTACGTGCTCGACGCCGTCCGTGCCTGCGCGATCCCGTTGTCCGTGACGGCGCAGGGCCAGGCGGCCGCGCTCGCGAGCCTCGAGCGCGAGACCGAGCTGCTCGACCGGGTCGCCGAGCTCGCCGCGAGCCGGGACCGCATCGTCGCCGCGCTGCGCGGCCAGGGCTGGGACGTGCCGGACGCGCAGGGCAACTTCGTCTGGCTGCCGACGGGGGAGCTGACCGCGCACGCCGCAGAGCGGTTCGAAGCTGCCGGCATCATCGTCCGGGCCTTCGGGAACGAGGGGATCCGGGTGTCGATCGGGGAGCACGAGGCTGTGGAAACGCTCCTCGAAACGGCGGGGTCGCTTGTGGGGGACCTCCAGGCGGCCCGGTAGGCCCTGGCGTTACGCTGACCGACATGTCATTCCACGCCGCGGCCCCCGCGACGGCCACCGTCCGGATCCTCGACCTCGAGGGCCGGTTCGTGGAGACCGACGAGAACGCCGAGTACGCCGCCGTCGCGCGGGCGATCCCGGACGAGACCCTGCTGGCGATGCACCGCCGCATGGTGCTCACACGTCGGTTCGACCACGCGGGCCACAACCTCCAGCGCACCGGTCAGCTCGGCCTCTGGGTCCCGAGCCACGGACAGGAGGCCGCGCAGGTCGGCTCCGTCTTCGCCCTCCGTGCACAGGACCACGTCTTCCCGTCGTACCGCGAGCACGCCGTCACGATGCACCGCGGTGTCGAGCCGATGGAGATCATCGCGATGTACCGCGGCCAGACGCACGGCGGCTGGGACCCGGACGAGCGCGGCAACACGCACATCTCGACGCTGGTCATCGGTTCGCAGACGCTGCACGCGACGGGCTACGCGCTCGGTCAGCAGCTCGACGGCGACGTCGGCACCGGCGACCCCGACCGCGACGCCTGCACCATCGTGTACTTCGGCGACGGCGCGACCAGCCAGGGCGACGTGAACGAGGCGTACGTCTTCGCCGCGTCGACGAAGGCCCCCGTCGTCTTCTTCCTGCAGAACAACCACTGGGCGATCTCGGTGCCGGTGTCGGTGCAGTCGCCGACCCCGCTCGTCGACCGCCCGCGCGGCTTCGGGATCCCGAGCGTCCGCGTCGACGGCAACGACGTGCTGGCGTCGTACACGGCGTCCCTCGTGGCGACCGACCACGCCCGCTCGGGGCAGGGCCCGGCGTTCGTCGAGGCCGAGACCTACCGCATCGGCGCGCACACGAGCTCCGACGACCCGACCCGCTACCGCCTCGACGACGAGCTCGCCTCGTGGGTCGAGCGCGACCCGATCGCCCGTTCGGCCGCGTACCTGCGCAGCCGCGGCGTCACGGACGAGCAGCTCGCGCGCTTCGACGAGGAGGGCGAGGACATCGCCGCCGACGTCCGGCGGGCGACCGTCGCGCTGACCCCGCCGTCGGTGGACGTCATGTTCGACAACGTGTACCGCGAGCCGCACCCGGTCACCACCGCGCAGAAGGCCTGGCTCGAGCAGTACGAGGCCGGGTACGAAGGGGGCTCCCACTGATGAGCACGACCGAGCAGCTCTTCGACTACACGCTCCGTGCCCACCCGGGTGCCGGCGAGGTCCCCAGCGAGCCCGTGCAGACCCTGCCGATGGCCAAGGCGCTGAACGCCGGCCTGGCCGCCGCCTTGGCCGCCGACGACAAGGTCCTGCTGATGGGCGAGGACATCGGCCAGCTGGGGGGCGTCTTCCGCATCACCGAGGGCCTGCAGGAGCGCTTCGGCGCCGAGCGCGTCCGGGACACCCCGCTCGCCGAGGCCGGCATCATCGGCACCGCGATCGGCCTGGCGCTGCGCGGGTACCGCCCGGTCGTCGAGATCCAGTTCGACGGCTTCGTCTGGCCGGGCTTCGACCAGATCACCTCGCAGCTCGCGAAGATGCAGAACCGCCTGCCGCAGCACATGTCGCTGCCGGTCGTCATCCGCATCCCTTACGGCGGCCACATCGGCGCCGTGGAGCACCACCAGGAGTCCCCGGAGGCGTACTTCGCGCACACCCCGGGTCTGCGCGTGGTCAGCCCGAGCACCCCGAACGACGCGTACTGGATGATCCAGGAGGCGATCGCGTCGAAGGACCCGGTCGTGTTCCTCGAGCCGAAGTCGCGCTACTGGCCGAAGGGCGAGGTCGACCTCGTCGACGGCCACGTCCCGATGCACACCACGCGCGTCGCCCGCACCGGCACCGAGGTGACCCTCGTCGGCCACGGTGCGATGGTGGCGACCCTCATGCAGGCCGCGGACATCGCCGAGGCCGAGGGCACCAGCTGCGAGGTCATCGACCTCCGCTCGATCTCCCCGATCGACTGGGAGCCGCTCCTGGCATCGGTCCGCAAGACCGGTCGTGTCGTCATCGCACAGGAGGCCTCCGGCTTCGTCAGCGTCGGCAGCGAGATCGCCGCGACCGTGGCCGAGCAGTGCTTCTACACGATGCAGGCGCCGCCGATCCGGGTGTCCGGCTTCGACGTCCCCTTCCCGGTGTCGAAGCTCGAACACCTCCACCTGCCGGACGCGGACCGTGTCCTCGAGGCCGTCGACCGCGCCCTCGCCTACTGACCGAACCGTCCGAACGTTCGAAGGAGCCGCAGTGCCCGCCGCCGAATTCCCCCTGCCCGACGTGGGCGAAGGCCTGACCGAGGCCGAGATCGTGCAGTGGCGCGTCGCGATCGGGGACGAGATCGCCGTCGACCAGGTCCTGGTCGAGATCGAGACCGCGAAGTCGCTCGTCGAGCTCCCGTCGCCGTTCGCCGGCACCGTCACCGGGCTGCTCGTCTCCGAGGGCGACACGGTCGAGGTCGGCAAGCCGATCATCCGGGTCGACTCGGACGTGCAGGTCGCGTCGAGCGCACAGCCGGGAGGCCCGACCCCCGTCGCCGACAGCGTCCCGGCCTCGCCGGACGTCGCCGCCACCCCGCCTGCCGCGCCCGCCGCCCCGGCTCCCGTCGCGCAGA